>JAEXTR010000185.1 GCA_023406915.1 Bacteroidota bacterium | reverse complement strand
CGATCCGATGGTATCCACGGGGAGCTGAAAAATCTGCACCTCTGCTGTGCCAATGAGAAGGGCAACAAGGGAACCGGGAATTCTATGAGTTATTTTGGGGAAATAGATCATAATCAGAAGTGAGGTTGCAGCAATTCCGAGAGAATAGTAGTTTACACTGCCGATTGACTGACCGTACACGATCCACTTTTCAACAAACTCTGATGGGACTTCGGCGATCTGTAATCCGAGAAAGTCCTTGATCTGGGTCGAGAAAATCAGCAGAGCGATGCCACTGGTAAACCCAACGATAACCGGATGGGGAATAAATTTGATGATTGAACCGAATTTCAGAACACCCATGAGTATCAGAATCACGCCTGCCATCATAGTGGCGATAATCAGACCGTTGATGCCGTATTGCTGGATGATACCGTACACGATCACGATAAATGCACCGGTGGGTCCGCCAATCTGCACCCTGCTGCCACCGAGTAATGAGATAATGAAACCGGCAATAATGGCGGTGATGAGTCCCTGAGCGGGTGTTACGCCTGAGGCTATACCGAACGCAATGGCGAGGGGGAGTGCAACAATTCCGACGATGAATCCAGCGGTCAGGTCGCCAGTGAATTGCTGGCGGTTATAGTCCTTGAGGGTTGTTAGAAGTTTTGGCTTTAACATAGTATGGCAGCCTTCAGATACAAAATCATATAAAGGTTATAAACCTATAATAATTCTGGTTCTTTTTCAAGGTTCGGCGAAAAAATGTTCCCATTTTTTCGCCCCACTTGAAAATTTAAATTTTAAACTCTATATTTGGGGTCTTGATTTTACGCCGACGTAGCTCAGCTGGTAGAGCAGCTGATTTGTAATCAGCAGGTCGCGGGTTCGAGTCCCATCGTCGGCTCTTGGTAAAAGCACTGTCATTCATTTGGCGGTGCTTTTTTCGTTTTAGGGTGATTTGTAATCAGTCCCATGGGGATGTGAAAACTGCTCAAGGTGAGATTTGCGCTTCAGTAAATGCGGGCTTATTTTTACGGTTATGAAGCAAAGTGTTTTTAATAAAGCAATGACGATACTTATTGGTGCAACAATTATTGTTGTGTTTTCGGTATCGCTGAATCGGTCAACATCTCCAACAATACCGGTGAACCAGTATAATGTTTCGGGAGCTTTGATCTGTGATTCTGCTGCGTTCTTGAAGGATTATACGGTACAGTTATTTGGGAAGGTGTTTGGTGATGGAAACTTTGTGCCGGTGTACGCTTCATATGGGGGCGGGTCATCGATTGCACTTACTGACAGTTCAGGAAAGTTTTTTCTCTCTACCTCTTCCTATCAATATTATGATTCTTTAAAGATAGGTCTGATCCAGCCAGGGAAAGAAATAATATACAGTAAGACTGTGTATGCAGACAGGTCAACCGCGCACAAATATTACTACTCGCCATCCAGCGATGATTCACCCGGGTGCAACTCCTGCAATAGTACTGTAGAACCGGCATCGCAATCGATATCCCAGTACTCGTTTTATTTTTATGATATGAAAATCAGTTTCTGCCCCTGAGGGATTTATCTAAGTATCCATCCAGGTTTTGAATCCAGATGTCCGTTCAATGCTGACCAGCGGGTCCACGCCTTTTGGTGGCGAAGGATCAAGTTCAAGAAAGATTCTTGACCTTGAATAGGGCACCATATTCTTTATGGATTTGAAGCTTACAATCATTTTGCGATTAATACGGTGAAATTCCACCGGATTGATCATTGTTTCAAGTGTATCGAGTGTGTGATCAGAGGGGTATACGGCACCTGCATAGGTCACCATAAAGACACTTTTTTCCGCAGCATAGAAGTATGCGATTTCTGAGACCTCAACCTTTTTGATTTTTGAGCCATACCGAACAAGGAACCGTTTTTTATAATCGGGTTCCGAAGCCGAAGTAAGCGCCTTCATAAGTTGTGCATAATCAGGGCGAAGCCATTCACGCAGTTGTGTGAGTTTTTCAAGGCTGTTACGGATATCATCTGACTTAATTGGCTTTAAGAGATAATCAATACTGTGCAGTTTAAATGCCTTCAGAGCATATTCATCATACGCTGTGGTAAAGATCACCGGGCATTGAACATTAACAGCTTCGAAGACATCAAAGCTGGAGCCGTCTGAAAGCTGGATATCGGCAAACAGGAGGTCGGGCTGTTTTGAGTTTAAAAGTTCGACAGCCCCTGCAACAGTACCAACTGTGTGGGTAATGGTGATACCAGGGTCAACTTCTCTGATCAGGCGGGAAAGATGTTCAGCAGCAAGTTGCTCATCCTCGATAATCATCACGTTCATTTACAACTCCAGCAAATGAAAAGCCAAGAAATATGTGATTGAAAAATGAAATTAGTCATAGATGTGCGACCACCTTCGGGGTCGAGTTATTAATTTATCCTTTATTACTATAAATAGGGTACCCCTTCAGGGTACACCTGCTGTAACTATTCACCAGTGAATACCGTTTTTATGAGTCCTGAAAATTTTAGTTTTATCCTTTATGAGTATTCCTGATCCTTCATCCATTACATCTTCAGAGTAAATTTCACCAGTCTTTACTCCGGTACAATAAGGGGAAGTATTGCAATATAGTTTTGTTCAGTCTGAAAAAACTCAGGTTCACGATCAGTGATGTAGAGATACCGCTTGCGCAGGTTTTCAATCCCGATACCTGATCGTTCCGCGTGTCTTGTTTTTCTTTGCAGATTGTTAATCACCTCAATACTATTATCCTTCAGCGTAATCGTGATAATCAGCGGATTCTCTACAGTTGCAGAGTTGTGTTTCAATGCGTTCTCAATTACCGTCTGCAACGCAAGCGGCGGGATTAGAGAGTTATTCAGTCCTGAGTCTGAAGTGATGATAAAATGCAGCGCATCACCAAATCTGATTTTGTTCAGATAAAGATAGGATTCGACGAAGGCTATCTCCTGCCTCACTTCTACTGCGTGCTTATCAATTACATCGAGGATATAGCGGTACACGGAGGCGAACTCATCAACAAACTTGCCAGCGCGTTTTGCATCCTTTCCTATCAGGGCAGCGAGAACATTCAGGCTGTTAAAGAGAAAATGAGGATTGAGCTGGTTTTTCAATGTTTCAAAACGAATCGACATATTCTCACGTTCCAGTTCGCTGGTGCGCTCCTTCAATGCCTTTTTCTCCCTGAAAAAGAAATACGCCTCAAGTACGATAAAGATAACGATATTCACCCCCGTTCCTATAAGAACGTTGATACGGATAACTTCTGCAAGCGGATTTTTATATGGTCCAATAGTGTGAACAATCAGCGTAAGGAGGACCATGAGCGGGGCGGCTATGAAAACCGCACCCGCTAGTTCAGCAAAAATTCTTGCAGGATAATCCCTCTCCCACGTGAAGCGGCGGCTGATGAACCGAATGCAGAGTTCATCAAGCACCACTACACCTAAACCCATAAGGGAGCTGAAAAAAGTACCAATGAGGAGCCGGGAGATGAATCCGCCGACGCCACTCAGCACAGCATAGCCGCTGAAGTGATTATTGGCGATGATTACCGCCTGTAAAAAAAGCGATAAACTGATAACCGGTATTATGAGCTTATGAATCTTCATATCAATGCTTCAAAAATAATCTTTTTCATCCACCTCTCAATCCCCTGACGGATTAAAAGATACCCCATCTGACAGTCAGACCTGCACTTGCCTTCCTGAGTAATCCGTCGGCAGTACCGATCATACGAAGCGGGGATGTATTTCTGATACTTCCATTGACCCCAATCCACCAGTTTCCGCCAACACGATATTGAAACTCAAACCCAGGTTCAAACACGGCGAAGGTCACTTCATCAATGATTTCATCTTTCCAGACCTTTGCCTTCTGATACTCTTTATCATATTGGTATCTAGCCACTCCGGCTCCACTGGTAATGGAGAGCGAGAACCGGATATCATCACCAAGTGGGAACATACGTTCGATGAAAATTCCCGTATAGCCCGAAGAGAGATGGTAGGTGCCATCTGTAACGAGGTCGTCCAGTTTTTTATCATGGTAGAGACCTGATCCCTGTATGCCTATCGCCCAGGCTCCGTCAATAACGATTGCTGCGCGGGCATCCAACCAACCGACAGCATTGTTATCAAGTTCAGAGATGCGGGTGCCAAGACTGGCATACACGCCGATATTGTAATCTCCCCACTGGAAGAGATAGTTGGGCTCTTCCTGACCAAAAAGTCCGGTTGCTGTAAGTGAGATAAAAAGCGCTATCATGCAAATATGTTTCATATTCATTTCCTTTCTTTGTAAAGTAAGATTGACAATCCAAACTTACTTCATATACAATGCGCTGAGCATTTAATGGTGATAAACCCGAAAACGACGGGATGAAAGCGACATTTCGGAGGATAAACAGGCAATAAAGGTTGATTTCGCATAAATATTTACTTTTTTTATCTAAACTATTGGACGGTACCCTACGATAATGCAAGCACATACACAAACTTTTCACATCACGAGGTTCACGTGAAACTGGCTCAAATTGTTGACGTTGATGAACAAAAGTGTGTCAATTGTCATAAATGTATTCAAGTCTGCCCAGTCAAATATTGTAACGACGGCAGCGGGTCTTATGTGACCATCCACCATGATCTCTGTATTGGCTGCGGTGAATGCATTGAAGCCTGCGATCATAAGGCACGTATCATTATTGATGACACTGAGGTTGCATTCAACTACCTTAAAAACCGCGGAAAAGCTATTGCGATCGTAGCTCCCGCCGTGGCAGCAGCATTCCCGAATGCTTATCTGCAACTCAATACCTGGCTTAAGCAGCAGGGTATTTCTGCTATCTTTGATGTAAGCTTTGGGGCTGAACTGACCATTAAAAGCTATCTGGAACATATCAAAAACAATAAGCCCAAAATGGTGATTGCACAACCATGCCCAGCAATTGTATCCTATGTAGAGATATACCGGCCAGAACTCAGGGAGTTTCTTGCACCTGCTGACAGCCCGATGCTTCACACGATCAGAATGATCAAGGAGTTTTATCCTCAGTACGCAGGGCACAAAGTGGTAATTATATCACCCTGCACAGCAAAACGACGTGAATTTGATGAGACCGGCATCGGTGATTTCAATGTTACTATGAAGAAACTGTCTGACTATCTGGAGCTACACAGGGTAAACCTGAGGAGTCTGCCACCCACCGACTATGATAATCCGCCTGCAGAAAGAGCTGTTTTATTCGGTTCCCCGGGTGGGTTGCTCAGAACTGCCGAAAGAGAAGTGCCGGATATTGCAAACCATACGCGAAAAATCGAAGGTCCAAAAACCATCTATCATTACCTTGACCATCTGCATGCAGATCTGAAGAAAGGTACCAACCCCCTCTTGATTGACTGCCTGAATTGTGAACATGGTGGCAACGGCGGCACAGGAACCGCAAGAGACAAGACGGTTGATGAACTTGAAACTGCTGTGGCGAAGCGGTCACAAGAGGCTATCAGTCAGTATTCTAAGAATCAGGTAGTGTATAACACACTGGTGGGACGCAGAAAACTGAAAAACACCATCAATAAATTCTGGAAGCCGGGACTTTATAACAGGAAATATGCAGACCTGCATCAATCAAACTACAAAAAGATGATCCGTTTCCCGAATCAGAAAGAACTTGATGAAATCTATGCAAGGATGCTGAAATCGAAGCCTGAGGATTTTAAGCATTGTAATGCATGCGGCTACAATACTTGTGAAGGAATGGCGGTTGCTATTTATAACGGACTGAATAAAATCGAAAACTGCCACGTCTTTGTAAATCATAATTTACAGAAGAGTGTAAACGTATTGCTCGAAGAGATGGACAAATTTGCAGATGGCGACCTGGAAATCTCTCTTCAGTACAGGGAGGATGGAAGCGACATCTCCAGATTGTTCGCAGGTTTCTCACGCGCAATTCAGCAATTGCGTGATATGATTGGCGAAGTCCGGCTTTCGATCCTCTCAACTGTGGAAACAGGAAAGCAACTCAATCAGCTTTCAGCACAGATGATGGAAGGAAGCAATATTCAGAAGATGCAGACTAATGAAGTAGCAACTGCGATTCAGGAAATGGCAGCAACCATTGTGGAAACCTCAAAGAATGCCACCAAGGCTTCGGAGGCAGCCTCGATGTCCCACAGTGTGGCGGTTGGGGGCACAAAAATAGTCTCAGACACCATCAATGGCATGAACAGTATTGAATCAGCTGTTGAGCTGGTGGCATCCAACATTCAGAATCTTGGCACAAAGAGTGACGAGATTGGTGAGATCATCACCGTGATTGATGAAATTGCTGATCAGACTAATCTGCTTGCCCTAAATGCTGCAATCGAAGCTGCACGGGCGGGTGAGCAAGGCAGAGGTTTTGCCGTAGTGGCTGATGAAGTAAGGAAACTTGCAGAGCGCACAACGAAGGCGACGAAACAGGTTGCTGATATCATTAAGGAATTCCAGCACGATACCCTTCAGGCTGTGGAATCTGTAAAAAAGAGCACTTCTGAGGTTGGGGCGAACAAAAACTCTGTTCATCAGGCTGGCAGTTCACTGGAGCAAATATTCCATAATTCAAAAGAAACGCTTGATTCAATTAATCAGGTAGCTGCTGCAAATGAACAACAGTCTTCGGTTGCCGAAGAGCTTGAGAAAAACGTGCTGGAAATAAGTAATGTAACTCACCAATCCTATGAAAACGCTGCAAGAATTGATGAACTTTCGAACCATCTGAACGCAGTGATCAATAATTTGGAGGGTGCCATTGAACGGTTCAGACTCAGTGAAAACAAAAGTGGCTTCCACAAACCCGTAGTGAAAGCCGGTAAGCAATATGCCGGAATGATTTCCTGATCCGGTTTACAATGGCAAAAAAATGCTCAAATGTAATGTGATAGATTCATTATAGATATGCGACCACCTTCGGGGTCGGGTTCATTTCTTGTTGGTTTGTACTATAAATATGGTACCCCTTCGGGGGACGCGCAATGAAGTTCATTTCAGTTGGCACAGGCTTTTATACTACTGAAAAAAAACATACAAAATACCGGTTAGAGTACGCTCACCCACGGTTAACCTGAATGATGGAATTGCCATTAAAAATTTCAAGGTAGCTTTATCTATTGAGTCGGTCGTGCATTATCGACCGACTCAATAATTTTATTGAAGCCTTTAATTTGCCCTTCATTTAACAGCGTACGGACCTCACCCCGTATTTTTTCTAATGTATAACGCCACCGCCGGGATGCCTGACACTGATCCCATTTCAGAACTGTTACTGAATCTTTGAAAGTATCGTAGTTCATAAGATGAATTGCGACGATATCTGACTTCTGGATATCTGAGAGATTGAGTAACCCCTGCATTCTGGTAACCTGTGAGGCAACGGTTGATGAATCTTCCTCCCATTTATTGGGTGGTGTCTGGGAATGGAGTATTGCCGGGATGAGCATGATTGACAGGCAGAGGGTTATAAAACGGATCATGTGTATTCCGAAAAAGTTACAAATCTTTGTTATTGAGTAAACCACAAATCAGATTTCAAGGGTTCAGTTCTATGGTTCCATTTCAACGAAAACTGGGCCCAAAAGCAGGGAAAATTCTTTCTACTTCCTTGTAAATTCAGGACTTATCTTCTATCTTTGAAGTTTGTATTCATCAAAAATCGGATAAGTTTTTATGGTCTCAACCGCGGTTATTCTTGCTGCCGGCAGGGGCACCCGGATAAGCCACCTGGTTAAGGATATTCCAAAAGGTTTTATTGAAATTGGCGGGACCTCTCTCATTCAGCGTTCTCTCTCCCTCCTGTTTAAAAATGGTATTCAGCGCGTGATCATTATCGGGGGACATCTGTCAGAATTTTATCAGAAACTTGCAGAATCCGATCCAAGAATTTCAGTAGTCATCAACCCACTCTATGCAGATTCAGGCAGTATGTACTCGTTTTATGCTGCGAAGGATACTGTTGCAGAAGACTTCTTGCTCCTTGAGAGTGACCTCATTTATGAAGAGGGAGCCATAAAAGCTCTTCAGGAAACTGCATTGCATTCTGCGATACTACTTTCAGGCGCGACGAGTTCAGGTGATGAAGTGTATGTGCATGCACCTGATGGGAATCTGGTTACCATGTCAAAAGTTTTGGAGGATGTTCCATCGGTCACCGGTGAACTGGTTGGTATCTCCAAGATTTCATTTCGGCTTTTCAAAAATATCATTCCTGTGGCGGAGAGACTCTTTCAGGAAACGCTGAAGGTTGAATATGAACGTTGTCTGGTTGAAACGGCAAAGACCGAGGAGATACCTGTACTGAAAATCGACGGTTTGCTGTGGGCAGAGATTGATGATGAATCGCACCTCAGAAGAGTTGAGACCACCATTTTACCCGCGATCGTAAGGCAGAACAATCCATGACCTCTCTCTTCAGAGAATACAAAGCTTCGTTAAAAAGTGTGGTTGTTGAGGAATACCTTGACCTTTTCTTTTTCAGACCGATTGCATTTTTACTGGTTAAACTACTATACCGCTTCCCTGTTACCCCGAATCAGATCAGTGTTACTGCCATGATTGTTGGCGTGGTAGGTGGTATTGTATTTGCCTTCGGAACACCGCAAGCCCTATTCTGGGGAGCATTTCTGTATGGAAGTGCAAATGTGATTGACTGTTCGGACGGCATGATCGCCCGACTGAAACATAACGGCACAAAGACGGGCAGAATCATAGACGGAGCGGTGGATTACGTCGTCAGCTTTTTTGTGTACAATGGCATGGGGCTGGGACTTACCTTACAGGCTGCATCATACGGACTTGAATTCCCCGCACATCCCTGGCTGATCGTGTTCTTTTCGGGGGTGAGCACAGCGATTCATTCCGGTATCACTGATAATGTAAGGAATGCATACGAAACGTTTGTAAACGGTAAAAAGATTTTGCCCCAGCTTGAGTATGATGAGTTTCAGGAAGAGTTGAAGCGGCTTGAGGGAGTTGAAGGGGAAGGATTAAACCGCTTCATTATCCGCGCCTATCTGCGCTATACAAAGTTTCAGCTTGGCAATAATACCGCAGCGGTGTATTATCAGCCTGATGAATATAAGCGCTATAACCGGTTTATGGTGCCGCTCTGGAACCTGATCGGGCCCACAACACATATCGCAGTATTTATGATTGCAGGTTTTCTTTATCAGCCGGAAATCTTTTTCTGGTATGCCCTGGTTTTTTCCAATATATGGATGATCGTTATGGGCATTATTCAGTATTTTGTAAATAAAAATTTAACTCCTTTTTCTACTGCGCAACCCAGGGTAAGCCAGCAGTGAGGAGTTTGATAATTAACGTGTTCACCTTATTTGACAAGCACTAACGTGGTTTATCCATTTAGAACGGAGTTCTCTTGAAAAAGACAACACAATTCAGAAAAATGATTGAAAGCTCTCAGCTTGAGTTCATCATGGAAGCTCACAGCGGTATCTCCGCTAAAATAGTTGAGGAAGCCGGATTTAAAGGTATATGGGCAAGCGGGTTGAGTATCTCAGCCGCCCTTGGTCACCGTGACAACAACGAACTGAGCTGGACTCAGGTTCTCGATGTGTGTGAATATATGGCTGATGCCACCACTATTCCGATTCTTCTGGATGGTGACACCGGATTTGGTAATTTTAATTCATTCAGATTACTGGTGAATAAACTTGAACAGCGCGGGATTGCCGGCGTATGTATTGAGGATAAGATTTTTCCGAAGACCAACTCGTTCATCAGTGGCGAGAAACAACCGCTTGCCGAGATTGATGAATTCTGCGGAAAGATCCGTTGCGGAAAAGATGCACAAACCGATCCTGACTTTGTGATTGTTGCCCGTGTTGAGGCACTGATTGCCGGATGGGGGCTGGATGAGGCATTGAAGCGTGCGCATGCATACGCTGATGCAGGTGCAGATGCCATTCTGATCCACAGCAAGATCAACAATCCTTCTGAAATTGAAGCTTTCATGAAGCAGTGGAACAACTACAAACCAATCGTTATTGTTCCTACAATGTATTATAACACACCCACTGACTTTTTCCGTGAACTTGGCATCTCACTGGTCATCTGGGCGAACCATTCGCTCCGTGCATCCATCACCTACATGCAGAAGATCGTCAACAAAATCTATACCGACGTATCACTTGCAAACATTGAGCATGATGTCGTAACGGTAAAAGAGATTTTCCGACTTCAGAATATGAAAGACTACAAGGAAGCAGAAGACAAGTATCTGCCGCAGAAGCGCACCTTCAAGGGTCTTGTGCTTGCAGCAACTAAGGGCACGAACTTCGGCACGCTGACCGATGACAAGCCGAAAGCAATGATTACCGTTGGCAATGATACGATCCTTTCGAAGATCATCAGGACTTTTAATGCCCGCAAGATCAAGGATATTACCGTAGTGACCGGTTATAAGGCTGAGGTTATCAACCTGCCAAACCTGAAGACGATCAATAACCCGAACTATCAGGATAAAGGACTGTTATATTCACTGTACTGTGCAAAGGATGTGTTTGAAGGCGATGTTATCCTTTCATTTGGTGATATCCTTTTTGAGGAAGAAGTAATCCGCAAACTGATGCATACCGATGAAGATATTGTGATGGCAGTTGATGTTACAGCCCCCAAAACAGAGATCAAAGAGCGTGATCTTGTAAAGGGTGAGAAGCCATTTTCAGATACTTTTGGTGCAGTCAACATTCAAAAAGTTGTTGAAGTGAAGGAAGTACCACAGAACTCATCAGGTGAAGATTTTAATGGTGAGTTTATGGGTTTGATCAAACTGTCTTCTGCAGGTTCAGCCTTCCTGCGCAACGAACTTACTGCACTTGAAACCGGAAACCCGGATATGCTTAACAGCGGCACTCTCAACGACTTTATTAACTACCTGATCACCAAAAAAGGAAAGACAGTTCATTTGCAATACTTCCGGGGTCACTGGAAAGATATTGACAGCATTGAAGACCTGACCTTCCTGATTAATTTATATAGCCAAGGAGCATCGATATGAAAGCCCAGCAATTTGTAACTTTCCTGAAGGAACAGGGTGTCACTGAGTTTACCGGTGTACCGTGTTCTGTATTCAAGGAAGTAATTGCATACGTAGAAAAGCATGAAAACTATTATATCGCCTCAAACGAGGGAGAGGCAATGGGCATTGCGGCAGGTATCAGCCTGGCTGGCTCTATCCCTGCTGTTTTCATGCAAAATGATGGATTTGGGAATACCGTTAATCCGCTCACTTCACTCACCAAACTGTACGAACTTCCGACTCTGATGGTAGTATCCTGGAGAGGTGAACCAGGGAAGAAAGATGCCCCTCAGCATCTTTGGAGCGGAAGAACACTGATTGAACTGATGAAGGTATTCGATCTGGATTATGTGATGCTTGAGCCTGACCTTGATGCACAGAAAGAGGAGCTTGCAGGACTGGTTAAGAAGATCAGAGAGCAAAACAGAACCGGTGTGATTATCGTAAAGAAGGGTATCTTTGAGGATGAGAAGGTGCCTCAGCCTGTTGTGGATGCACCGCTTTCCCGCGAAGAAGCTATTACTGTTATTGCAGATCACATCCAGGACGATACTGATATTTTCTGCACCACCGGTAAGCCTTCACGTGAATTATATAAAGTACATGACCGTGATAACAACCTTTATGTGGTTGGTTCACTTGGCTGCACTGCATCTATCGGATTTGGTTACCAAAAGCAGACAGGCAGAAAAGTAGCTGTTGTTGATGGTGATGGAGCTATCCTGATGCATACCGGAACCCTGGCAACAATCGGATATTATAAGCCTGAGAATTTCCTGCATATTTGTCTGGATAATGAATCGTATGAATCAACCGGCGGACAGGCAACGGTCAGCAGTCAGGTTGATCTGGCAAAGGTTGCTGAATCATGCCTGTATCCGAATGTGGCAAAGGTAAAGACAGCCGAAGAGATCACTGCCTTCATTAAAGACTGGTATACAAATCCACGGTTGTCATTCCTTCTGGTAAAGGTAAAAAATGTGACTGATTCAAATCTCGGCAGGCCCCAGGAAGATCCAATCCTCCTGAAGAACCGGTTTATGAATCACGGGAAGAAGTAAGAGTGTAATCACTTTTTCACTCCGAGCCTATCATTAAAAAAGGCTGTGTATTATAAAAGGTAACTCTTTCATAGATACACAGCCTTATTTTTTGGCTATACTTGTGTGCAGTTATCCCTCATGCGGACCGGGAATAGAGACACGTCTGATTGCACGCTTGAGGCGCCGGGGATTCCTGACTGGTTTTTTTGCAACCAATGGTAACTCTTTTTTCTCTTCCGGCACATTCTTGTACACGAAGGTTTTTTTCTGGTAGTTGCGGAGGATAATTTTTTCCTCGTCATAATGCAGAACATAATTCGGAAGCAATGGTATCTTACCGCCGCCGCCGGGAGCGTCAATCACAAAGTGTGGCACTGCAAGTCCGCTGGTCCAGCCACGGAGCTTATCAATAATTTCCAATCCCTTGCTGATAGGTGTTCTGAAGTGGTTGGCACCTTTTGTTTCGTCAGCCATATACATATAATATGGGCGCACCCTGTTCTTCAGCAGCTTCTGCATCAGTTCCTTTACTACTTCAGGATCATCATTCACACCCTTCATAAGAACCATCTGATTGCCGACCGGGATGCCTGCATCAGCGAGCATCTGACAAGCGCGTGAACTTTCAGGGGTGATTTCCCACGGGTGATTGAAGTGGGTATTTACGTAAATGGGATGGTACTTCTTCAGCATATCACACAGTTTTGGGGTGATACGGTGCGGCAGTACGCAAGGCATCTTGGTTCCGAGGCGGATAATTTCAATGTGCGGAATGGAGCGGAGCCGTGCCAGAATCTTTTCCAGCATAACATCAGTGAGCATGAGCGGATCACCGCCAGACATAATTACATCCCGGACTTCTGTGTGTTTCTCAAGATACTGAAAAGCAGATTCAAGGTTCTTCATGGAAATCTTGCCGCTATCCCCTACTTTTCTTTTCCTCGTACAGAATCTGCAATAGAGTCCGCATTGGCTGGTAGTGAGAAACAGCACACGATCAGGATACCGATGGGTAATATTCGGCACGGGGCTCATAGCATCTTCCATCAACGGATCGGAATCAGCATCAAGGTCCTGCAGTTCCTGTACATCGGGAACACACTGAAGCCAGATGGGATCACCGGGATACCGTATCAGACTAAGATAGTAAGGATTGATCCGCACCTGAAAGAACTCATTCAGACTTTCTGCGATCTGCCTGTCGATCTTGAATTTATCCACAAGCTGATCGGTCGTGTGCACACTATCGCGAATCATTAACTGCCACTGTTCCATTGAGTTGCCTCTACTCTAGATATCTTAAAATTGCTTTGCGTATGTAATCAGCGCTTCACCCAGACGATAAAAGTCAGGGATAGTATAGATTACATCCATGTTATTCTTCTCATAAAAGCGTCTGGTAAGGGTATATACGTCCTTTGAAGATGTTTCTGCCAGGAGCCAACGCCCTTTTCTGGAAGCAACATATTCAAAAGCATCATGCAGCAGCGAACTGCCACACCCTTTTCCGGATGTTTCAGGGTCAACTACAATCCAGTACAGGTCATATACTCCATCAGTCAGTGGTCGCAAACCGATACAATAATAGCCTGTTACTGCACCATTGGTACAATTGACACGAATAACATAGTCTGTCTGATCCGGTTCATTGATCGTTTTATCTATCAGTTCCATCGCAACATCCACGTCGTCACTGTTGAAGATCGTTACTCTTTCAACAATCGATTTCAGGGATGCGCGGTCAGCCGGTTCGAGCAAACGAATCAAAGGAACCTCTTTGTAATGCAAAAGAAACGATTTTTCTGTACGCTTCCTGAATAGTACTTCCGTAAGCACGCATTGCACGGGAGAACCCCGAGTTATCTGTTATGTCCGGATTCGGGTTTACCTCAATTACATACGGTATACCTTGTTCTGATACCCGGATATCAACCCGGGCATAATCGCGGCAATTGAGCGCCTGATATGCCTTCACAGCAAGCTCCTGCAGCTGTGATGCCAGAACGGGGTCAATATCCGCGGGACATTGTGGCACTGTATGCCGATAATAGTCGCTTTCCGGGATCCATTTCCCTTCATACGTCACTATTTTCGGAAGTCCATCTGGTAAACCGGCAAAGCTTATTTCTGATACAGGGAGCGGTTCGCCATTGAGCAGTGCGATATTAAATTCCCTTCCCTCAATGTATTCCTCAACAAGAACCTCCTGCCGGTAAATACCAAACAGGTACTGCACTTGTTTCTGAAGATCGGGAAGAGAATGAACAACAGAGTTTTCAGAGATGCCAATACTGGCGTCTTCACGCAGTAATTTTGTAATCACCGGGAAGCGTAATAAAAAACTTTTTTCAGAGAGGTCTTTTGGGGTATGAAAAACCTGGTAAGACGGTGTTTTGATTCCAAAACCCGTTAATATGCTTTTTGTTAAATTCTTATTCAGACAATTGAGCAGTACCGGGGGAGTATTGCCGGTGTAACGCACCTGCAATAACTCATATAACCCAGCCATATAGGCTTCGTATGACGAGATACCCTCAACGGATTCCACCAGATTAAAGATAACATCCGGTTTCGTTTCACGTATAAAGGCGATAGTACTACTGATATCAAGTGTGACAGGGTAAGTGGTGACTTTCGTAAAACCTTCAGTAATAGCTGCACAAAAGAAGTCAAGTTCTTCCTGGAAGCCGGATTCAGACATATCATCTGCACCTGCACAGGCACGGTTATCCTTGCCACTGTAGTGTTCATACAATGCAACCGGAGCGTTATAACAGATCAGGACATGGGCATCAGTCTTCATAGAGCCCATACCTTTTTGCTGCGTGTGTAAGTACACGGTTCAGCATTTCTTTATAACCGATTCCGGCTGCCCTTGCTGATGCAGGATAGCACGAATGTTCCTCAGGATCAGGCAAGATGCCCGGCAGAGGATTCACTTCAATGATATTTGGTACTCCATCAGATGAAAGGCGCACATCGATGCGGCTCCAATCCCGGCAACGTAATACAGAGTAAGTCCGCAGCACGGTGTTTTTAATCTGTTCTTCCAGAGCCGGCGAGATCTTTGCCGGACACTCATAAATATCAAGCGGAGTCTCTTTAGTGTCATAGATCCACTTGGTTTCGTAGGAGAAAATGGGCAGAACACCTTCCGGCAGTTTCGAGTAGTCCATTCTTATCATCGGAAGCACAACTGCATCTGCACCATTACCCATAACGGCAACAGTAAACTCATCACCTGTGAGAAATTCTTCAGCGATCACGGTGCCGCCATATACTGACAGCATTTTTTCTGCTTCTTTCATCATGGATGCAGTATCCATCACTAAAGATGAAGAAAAAATTCCTTTGCTGGATCCTTCCCCATTCGGTTTGAGGAAAACAGGAAACTTTAAATCAAAACCTTCGGGAATCTGTGGTGAGTCAATAATTGCAAATCGTGCAGTAGGAATCTGATGGTATGCCAGAATTTCTTTTGTTCTTGCCTTATCAAGGCAGATAGAGAGTGTCATCGGATCACTGCCAGTATAAGGGATCTGGAGAAACTCAAGCATAGCCGGGATCTGTGCCTCGCGGCTGATGCCATGCAATCCTTCTGCAATGTTAAATACAATATCTGGTTTTAGTTGAAGGAGGGTTTGATAAGCAGCTTCATTTGCTTCTATAAGAGTAACCTGATGGTAAAGGGACAATGATTCGTACACGGCCTGGATCGTCTCGGGGGAATCCCATTCAGCGTAGGTGTCAATCCCTGATTCAGGGACTAAAGCGGGGAATGTATCAGCATCAATGGGATTACTATCGTTTTTTGTATCTGGTTTTTGATTGAATGTTATTGCAACATTCAAACCGTGTACAAGGTTAATAAATTTGTCCTTTATAAGGTTAATAATTTTTTTGCACAATATAATTAATATAAAAATTCTGTCAATATGTTTTTACAAAATATTTTATGTTTTAATAAAAATTTTTTCTTCCAATGCTCAACAGTTATAAAATATCTCAGTTTATGCGATAGTAATGAAGCGGACATAATCACTGAAGTGGCGTTTGAGGTAGTCCTGTAAGGGTTTCAGCGATTCTTCATCCTTTAAAGCGCATTCTTGTGCATCGATGCGTGCAGCAATCAGAATATCATGATCATCAACGATATTTGCATACTTTAATGCCGGAATTCCACTCTGTTTCCTTCCATAAAACTCTCCTGGTCCACGCAACTGCATATCCATTTCAGCTACAATAAAGCCATTTGTATGTTGCACCATAATATGCAACCGTTTTGCAGCTGTCAGCGTCTCCTCATTCTCATTATGCAACCGTATTTTATTACCTGTTTTCTCTACAAGCATCTTTTGAGCCTGTTCAGCGATGGAATCCTTTGTTACAAGAATGCAATAAGACTGTTTACCACCCCTGCCAATTCTTCCGCGTAATTGATGCAACTGTGCAAGTCCGAATCGCTGTGCATCAATAATCACCATAAACGTTGCATTAGGAACATCAACACCAACTTCAATAACGGTAGTTGCACACAGTATCTCAATTTCATTTTGTAAAAAGCGTTTCATCACCGCTTCTTTTTCGCTCCAGGACATTTTCCCGGTGATCAGGCCTATCCGGTTATTGCAGAATATGCCTGCACTCAGCAACTCATACTGTTCGTTTGCAGATTGCAGGTCCATGAGTTCTGATTCCTCTCTTAAAGGAAAAACAATGAACGCCTGATGACCCTCAGCTGCCCGTTGAGAAATCCTCTGATAAATCTGTGGCAAGGAGGACTCACCATAGAGTAGTGTCTGCACCGGCTTTCTTTCTGCAGGCATCTCATTAATGATAGAAACATCAAGATCGCCATAGACAGTCATTGAGAGTGTTCTGGGGATCGGTGTTGCAGACATGACCAGCACATCGGGGAAGACACCTTTCTGCACCAGGGCGTCACGCTGTTCAACACCAAACCTATGCTGTTCATCAATCACAACGAAACCAAGCTTTGGAATCATCACCTGCTCTTCGAACAAAGCATGGGTACCAATGATTATTTTCGCCTCTTCCCGTGCTATTGCCTCCAGTTGCGCCTTTCTTGCATTGCGGGTTGCGCTTCCTGTGACCAGTACAATACTGTTTTCCAGGGTTGCGTACCTATCAGAGGTTCTGAGAAGTCTGACGATTGAGTTAGCATGCTGCTGAGCCAGTACCTCTGTCGGAGCCATCAGAACACACTGATATCCTGATTCAACAGCCACAAGCATTGCACACAGTGCGACCACAGTTTTGCCGCTTCCCACATCCCCCTGCAGCAGGCGGTTCATTGGTACAACAGACTGCATATCCCGAATGATCTCACCTACTACATTTTTCTGTGCAGAGGTCAGTTCAAAGGGAAGCATCCTGATCCATTCCCTGATATGAATAGTATCCGCATGGAAGGCAATTCCGCGCTCATGCTTTTGGCGGTGTTCTCTTCGCATCACCACTATCATTTGTATAAAGAACAGTTCTTCATACACCAGACGTTTTTTTGCTCTTTCAAGCTTTTGTAAAGACTCTGGTATATGCATCTGCCTAAGCGTATCCTTCTTTGGAAGGAGGTTGTGCTTTATGATCAGTTCAGGGGGAAGGATATCTTCATCACTGATCATATAGTTTTCGAATATTCCGCTGATCAGCTTTCTGATCATGTTACTTCCCAGATTAGCATCCTTCATCTGTTCAGTGATGCGGTACACAGGAATAATCGCACCCGTGTTATACTGATGACTCTCTTCATCCGAAAACAGATCGTAGTCAGGGTGGGTAATGCTCAGCATCCTGGTTTGACTGATCTTTGGTCTGCCCGACACAGCATACACTTCGCCGGGATTGAACTTATTTTTGAAATAATGAACACCTGAGAACCATAAACACTGCATTACACCCGTATCATCTTTCAGAGTTGCAGTGAGAAAGTATTTTTGTTTTGAGCGGATTACTTTTTTATCGATTACTTTACCGATAATAGTTACCTCACCATCATATCCTGCTTCAACCATCTTATAGGTATCCTCGCAGCTGACGATTGCGCTCCGGTCAAGATATTTGTATGGGAAATAATGAAGGAAGTCAAATGGGGTATTGATGCCGCTCTGCTTCAGGACTTCTGCCCGGCGGTCGCCAATGCCTTTGATGTATGATAAAGAATCAGGTAGCTGTTTCACTCACGATCACAGAGAATAGATTGATAACAGATACAAATGTATTAAATCAAATGAGAAGGGAGAAATAATGCAGGGATGAATCTTACCGAATCCGGTATTCTTCTTTCATACCGCGGGTCATCAGGTCTTCTGTAGCCTTGACCGGGTCTTTATCTTCGAAAAGAATTTTGTACACTTCAGTAGTAATCGGAGTTTCAACATTGAGCTTTTTAGCCAGCCGCATTGCGCTTCTGCTTGTTTCCACGCCTTCAGCAACAGCGCTCATTGATGCGAGAACCTTCCTGAGTGGGATACCTGAACCCACCTGTTCCCCAACATACCGGTTACGACTATGGCGACTCATACAGGTCACAATCAGATCACCTACGCCCGAAAGTCCGGCAAATGTTTCCAGCCTTGCGCCCATAGCCATACCAAGCCGGGTGATCTCTGCAATGCCGCGGGTCATGATTGCAGCTTTTGTATTATCACCATACTTAATGCCATCTATGATGCCAGCACCAACGGCAATAACATTCTTGAATGCACCGCCAAGCTCAACGCCTGTAATATCAGTGGTAGAATAGACTCTAAAATAGGAGGTTATGAAGCTTGCCTGAATTACTTTACTGGTCTCACGGTCAATTGAAGCAGCCACGACCGTAGTAGGTATTCGTCTGCTCACCTCTTCGGCATGACTGGGACCAGAGAGAACGCCAACCTGAGAGGGGGAGATTTTCGGGAACACATCCACAATCATCTGGGACATCGTCATCAGGGAGGCATTTTCAATACCCTTTGAGACACTGACTAAAACAGTATCCCGGATATCGTTATAAGAGATTTTTGCTATTACTTCGCGGGTAAACTGTGAAGGGATAGCGAGGACAAGAAGGTTTTTATTTTCGGTAGCAGTTTCAAGATCGTAGGTAATCTCCATCTCTTCCGGTATTTGTATACCAGGGAGGAGAAGATAATTTTCTCTTTTTTTATCGAGTTCTTTGGCATATTTCTTTTTGTATTCCCAGAGGGTAACCTGATGACCATTGTAGTGCAACAGGATCGCTAATGTGGTACCCCAGGCACCAGCGCCAAGAACTCCGATCCTCATGCCTTCTGCGGTTCCTTTTTACAGAGGGTGATCTTGCTCTCCTTTCCAGACAGAATACGGGAGATGTTTTTCCTGTGGGTAAAAACAACGAGAACAAATAATCCGATTAGGAATGGCAGAATAGTATGATAGCCCGGAACGTCAACCTTAAAAATATTTTCCCTTATAATCAAAGTAGCGGGCACAGTAACTGCAGCCACAATTGAACCAAGAGATACATAGCGGGAAAGAGCAACAACAATAATAAAGATACCTACGGCGACAAGAATGTCAACCCAGGTAATGGTCAGCAGCATACCAAGAGCGGTTGCAATACCTTTACCACCGCGGAATGATGCAAAGATGCTCCAGACATGACCAATGATAGCAGTGATGCCCGCCATAATTCTGATCAGATAGATATCTTCCCATGGGGTATAATTGTAGGCTGCAAGATCAGAGAAATAGTATATCTGTGTAACTAATAATACGGCTACGACACCCTTGAGCGAGTCGAGAATAATCACCGTTACGCCCCACTTCCAACCGAGGACTCTGAATACATTCGTGCCACCTGCGTTGCCGCTGCCGTGTTCACGAATATCTATTCCTTTTACCCATCTGCTGATCAGAATCGCAAAAGGAATTGAGCCGACCAGATAGGACAAAACAATAATTGCCGGTATAGCTAACATACGTTTTCTTTCTTACTCTATGCTTGTGGCTAAATCATTGGATTTAGCATTAAAATGTAAAGATTTGGAAATTCTTAAAAAATACCACAAAAATTCCCGTCACACCCGATTATCGGGATTTCAACGGTAATTGTTAAGCTAAAACATTTTTCTTGTATTATGGTAAGATGCGAAAAATTATGGTATGATTCAATGGTGAGTTGTTCTGGATTTGATAATAGCTCTGAATAATTCAAGGTCTTCAGTGGTTGTCACTTTAAAATTGAGCGGGGAGCCTTCAGTAAAATGCACCTCAGTACCGGTTCGGTGAACCAGCATAGATTCATCAGTGCCTGAAAATCTATCGGTAACAGCAGTGGTTAGTGCTTTAAGCAGCACAGAATATCTGAAAACCTGGGGTGTTTGCACAGAGATCAATGCCTGTCTGTCCAGATACTTCATAATGCCACCCTCCTGGTACACGACTGTGTCTGGTCTTTTTAAGCCAACGACACTGCTTCCAGTTTCTGAAGCTGATCGCAGAACGGCATCCAGGACATTGCCGGGGAGTAATGGTCTTGCAGCATCATGAACGGCAATGATATCATCCGGTTCACAGTTTAGCGAAGAAAGCGCTTTATACACAGTTTCCTGACGCTCTGCCCCCCCCTCAGTAAAGGGAAGGAGCTTCTTATAACCATAACGCTGCATCAACTGATCTCTCAGAGCAAGAAAATCAGGACTGACAGCAACAAGAATCCCATCAACCAGCCTGGATTGTTCAAATACATCAAGGGTATATGCTAGTAATGGTTTTCCGTCAACCTCTACAAACTGTTTCGGCAGGGGTCCACCAAACCGGCTGCCGGAACCGGCAGCCGGAATAATGGCGTAGACACTCATACAATAATCATTGCATCGCCATAGCTCAGGAACTTGTATCCCTCGCGGAGCGCCTTCTTATAACTCTTCATTACCAATGTGGTATCAGCAAACGCCGAAACAAGCATCAGCAGTGTAGATTCAGGCATATGGAAATTTGTTACCATGCGGTTCACGATACGGAACGTATAGGATGGATAGATAAACTTATCCGTCCAGCCCTTGTTCGGACGCACAAATCCGTCAGCGGTTACACTGGTTTCAAGTGCCCTGACGGTGCTTGTACCCACCGCAACAACTCTTTTTCCATCTGCGATAGACTTATTGATCACCTTGGCAGATTCCTCGGTAATCTCAAAAAATTCCGAATCCATCCGGTGTTTTGTCAGATCTTCAACCTCGACTGGTCTAAAGGTTCCCAATCCGATATGGAGGATAACCGGCACAAAATGAACACCCTTCTTTTTCAGCTTTTCAATCAACTTAGGGGTGAAGTGTAAGCCTGCTGTTGGTGCTGCCACGGAACCGTCAACCCGTGCATACACAGTCTGATAATCCTCTTTGTCAGCGGGTTCGGCATCACGCTTAATATAGAACGGCAGCGGAGTAACGCCAATATTCTCAACAGCCTGATAGATATTCCCGGTTTTGTTGAAACGCACAGTTCTGCCACGGGAAGTAGTGTTATCAATTACTTCACACCACAGGTCATTGGAAAAATAGATTTTATTTCCAATGCGCACTTTTCTGGCAGGATCAACAATCACATCCCAGATAGCTTCATTTGCATTCAGTTCACGAAGCAGGAAGACTTCAATCTTTGCATTGGTCTTTTCCTTCTTTCCGAACAGTCTTGCCTGAAACACTCTGGACTCATTCACTACCACTACATCGCCCTTTTCCAGATAATCGGTAATGTCTGAGAACACCTTTGTTTCAATCGTCTGGTCTTCCCGGTTCAGAACCATCATCTTTGCCTTATCGCGGGGCTTTGTAGGATGCTTGGCAATCGCGGTGCGAGGTAAATTATAACTAAAATCTGATAACTTCATCTGTATCAATCCTTACTAATTGGATATCACCCGTTAAAAATCGGTGCCGGGCACATATAGAATGTACCCGGCGCTCCGAATGTCATTACTTCTTTTTCTTCTTTGTGTCTTTTGCGGCTTTTTTCTTGCCAGCTTTCAGTTCTCTGACCACTGCTCTGCCCGCTGCAAGTCTTGCAATCGGAACTCTGAACGGTGAACAGCTAACATAATTCAGACCAATGCGATGGCAGAATTCAACGGTGTTCGGCTCTCCGCCATGCTCACCGCAGATACCGACCTTCAGGTCTTTGCGGGTCTTTCTGCCTCTTTCAACACCGATCTCGAGCAACTGACCAACACCGCGCTGGTCAAGGATTTCGAACGGATCGGCTTCAAGAATATCTTCCTGAACATAGAGCGGGAGGAAGCTTCCTGAATCGTCACGTGACAGACCAAAGGTTGTCTGAGTCAGATCGTTGGTGCCATAGCTGAAGAATTCTGCAACTTCTGCAATCTCATCTGCTACCAGGGCAGCGCGAGGCAGTTCAATCATGGTACCTACGAGGTACTGAACTTTCATCTTTTTCTCAGCAAATACTTCTTCGGCTACACGGCGAACGATTTTCTCCTGAAGTTTCAGTTCATTGACGTGGCCAACGAGCGGAATCATGATTTCAGGTTTTACCTTCACGCCTTCTTTGGCAACTTCACATGCTGCTTCGATGATGGCGCGTGCCTGCATTTCTGTAATCTCAGGATACACTACACCAAGACGGCAACCGCGGAAACCAAGCATCGGGTTGAACTCATGAAGCTGGTTGATCTTTTCTTCAACCTTTTTCGCAGAGATACCAAGAGCTTCAGCAACTTCCTTCACTTCCTTACCAGCGTGAGGGAGGAATTCATGAAGCGGAGGATCGAGGGTTCTGACGGTCACAGGGAAGCCCTTCATTGCACGGAAAATGCCTTTGAAATCTTCTCTCTGGAACGGGAGGAGTTCAGCGAGTGCTGCTTTTCTTTCTTCCACAGAGTCAGAAAGGATCATTTTACGGACAGAAAGAATTCTGTTACCTTCGAAGAACATGTGTTCTGTACGGCACAAGCCGATACCTTCAGCACCAAAAGCGATAGCGTTTGATGACTGATCAGGCTGGTCAGCGTTGGTGCGGATATTCAGTCGTCTGTATTCATCTGCCCACTTCATCAGCTGATTGTAGGTCTGGAACATAGCTGAATCCTTAGGTGCCAGTGTTTTATTGAGTAATACCTCAATTACTTCTGACGGACGGGTTTCGATTCTGCCTGCAATTACTTCGCCAGTGCTGCCATCGATAGAGATGTAATCTCCCTCTTTCAGCACGATATCTTTACCTTCAACCTTGAGGGTGCCTGCCTGATAATCGATCTTCAGTTTTCCGCAACCAGCTACGCAAACCTTACCCATCTGACGGGCAACAAGTGCTGCGTGTGAAGTCATTCCACCTCTTGCGGTCAGGATACCTTCGGAAGCGTTCATACCTTTAATGTCTTCAGGTGAGGTTTCGATTCTACCCAGAATAACAGGATCGCCCTTCTTTGCCATCTCAACTGCATCAACGGCGTTCATTGCGATCTTACCAGTGGCTGCGCCAGGACCAGCGTTCAGGCCTTTGGCAAGGAGTAATCCGGCATCAATAGCCTTTTTCTTTTCCTTCAGATCAAAGATCGGACGGAGCAACTGATTCAGCTGATTTGGTTCAACGCGAAGGAGTGCTTCTTCCTTGCTGATCAGCTTCTGTTTTACCATATCAACAGCCATCTTTACGGCAGCAAGACCGGTTCTCTTACCAACGCGGCATTGGAGCATCCAGAGTTTACCATTTTCAATGGTGAATTCGATATCCTGCATATCACGATAGTGCTTCTCGAGGATCAGGCGGATCTTATCGAGTGCATTGTACATCTTTGCATTGTCTTCGCGTAGTTTTGCAATCGGATGAGGGGTGCGGATACCAGCAACCACATCTTCGCCCTGTGCGTTAAACAGGTATTCACCGTAAAATACATTTTCACCTGAGGCTGGGTCACGGGTAAATGCAACGCCGGTACCTGAGGTTTCACCCATATTACCAAACACCATTGCCTGAACATTCACGGCTGTACCCCATGATTCAGGAATGCCATTCAGCTTACGGTATACAATAGCTCTTTCATTCATCCAGCTGCCGAATACGGAGCCAACTGAACCCCAGAGCTGTTCTTCCGGATCATCCGGGAAATCATTGCCGGTTTTTTCTTTGATGGCAGCTTTAAATTCTGCTACCAGTTCCTTCAGATCTTCTGCGGTGAGATCGGTATCAAGGTGAATACCTTTTTTGTGTTTCTTTGCTTCAAGAATCACTTCAAAAGGATCCTGTTCCTTCTTGTCAACCGGTTTCAGACCGAGCACTACATCACCGTACATCTGAACAAAGCGGCGATAAGAATCGTAGGCAAATCTTTCGTTCCCTGTCTTTGCGATGAGACCCTGTACAGTAACATCGTTCAGACCCAGATTGAGAACAGTATCCATCATGCCAGGCATTGAAGCGCGGGCACCGCTACGAACGGACAGCAGCAGCGGGTTCTTTGCATCCCCGAACTTTTTGCCCATTTCTTTCTCGATTTTTTTGACTCCCTCTTTAACCTGCTTCGCTAATTCTTTAGGATAGGTATTCTTGTTCTTATAGTAATATGTGCAGACTTCAGTGGTAATGGTGATACCAGCCGGAACCGGTAAACCGATATTTACCATTTCAGCAAGGTTGGCACCCTTACCGCCGAGCAGCTCTTTCATTTCAGCTTTACCGTCGGCTTTTTTGCCACCGAAGAAGTATACATACTTCTTTGTTTTTGATTTAGCCATTGTATTGAACCTCCTGTTTAAGAGATATTCTGTTCCATTGACATCGGCGCTTCCGGTGTCAGATACAACAGTTTAGTGTTTATTAATGTATTCTTTTCAAAACTTCTTTTTTGAATCCCTCTGGATCATCAAACACCATTTCGATCTTCAGATAGTAGATATCGATATCATCCAATGATTCCTCGAAGGCCTTCAGCTTCACCGCATCTTTCTGCGTCGTAATCACTGAATGGGTGTTTGCGTTATAAAACGCCCTTCTGATTCTCTGAATTTCCTCTTCATTATAATCAAAATGATCCTTGAAGATCATCTTGTTCGATGTGTCTATATTCATCAGCTTCAGAGCTGAGAAAAACGAGACCGGATTTGCGATACCGCTTATCACCAGGCTTTTCTGACCGATAAACTCTTCGACCGGAAATACTTCATTGGTCTTCACATCAACAAATCCGCTTCCCCGGTATCGGGCAGTAAACATCGGGATACCGGCAAAGTACTTTGCATATTGCACGGGTATCGCTTTGGGTGTTGAAAACTTTCTGTTCAGCACGATAATATCCGCACGCTGTGCGCCTGAGAATGATTCCCGAAGCATCCCGGTAGGCAACACCGACCTGCGGAGGCGATTCCGGCTTCTGAGAAACCTTTGTTCAACAATCAGGATATCAGCATCACGAGCAATCCAACGATGCTGAAATGCATCATCCAGAACAATGGTCTGAACGCCGGTATCCTCAATCAGTTTTTTGGCACCCGGCACTCTGGACTCACTGACAGCAGCAGGCACTTTACATTCAATACTTGTCTGATAAATCTCATCACCAGTCTCCTGCACACCTGCCCTGATACTGTTACCATCACTTACCAGCAGATAACCGCTCCCTTTTCTTCCATATCCACGGCTCAGCACTCCAGGATTATATCCAGACTGTTTCAGTAGTTTCGTGATATAAATTACCAGCGGAGTTTTTCCGGTTCCTCCAACAGTAAGGTTACCGACGGAGATCACCTTCGCATCTACTTTTTGTTGTCTGAAAACACCTGCATCAAACAATTTATTTCTGACCGTCATTACCCAACTGTACAATGGTGACAGCGGATACAGAATAATCCTGGCAGCATCAAGCAGTTTCATACAGGCTGCTCCGCAAGTTTCTGGGCACGCTGTAAAGCCATCTGCGCTGTTTCTATAAACACACCCGTCTCTTCCCTGCTTGCCTCAACGGGTACCCGAATCGGCTCACTGTAATATATTCTGACTTTACTGAAAGGCTTGGGTATTTCAAACCGGTCCCAGTTATGAAGTTCCCATTTGTTTTCATACCAGATGCCAGCACAAACCAGAGGGACTTCAGCCCGTTTTGCAGCAACCACACCTCCAGCCTTAAACTGGTGCCTCGGACCACGGGGTCCGTCGGGTGTAATCAGAACAGGTTTGCCCTTCAATGCCTCATTGGTCATAGCCTCAAGTGCATCCTTCCCACCTTGTGAACTGGACCCCCGCACGACGGTGAATTTCCAGGTATCAAGCAGACTTGCGAGCACATCACCATCCTTACTTTTACTCGTGATGGCAGTGCTAGCGCTTTTTCTGAACCGGTACAAACCGTAGAACATGGAACCATGCCAGAAAGCAAGAATGAAACTTTTTTGTTCCTGCTGAAGACCCTTCACAAAATCATCGTTTTTTTCCCGAAGACGCAATGTAGCCAGGTAGACGGGCAATACTATTTTTAACACTGTAAAACCCAGCATCCTGAGCAACTGCCGTTTCATCGGTTCAGCACTTTCAATATCTCTTCTGCTGCAATATCCGATGCAGGTTTTGTGCCAAGTACGCTACCAGCCTCCGTCAGTGCATTTTTCATTTCAGAATACTTTTTTTCTGAGGAGAGGATTTGGTCACTCGCTTCAAAAATTTTCTCAGCTTTTGCATCTCCCTGCAATAATTCGGGCACGATAGTTTTCCCGGCAATGATATTGACCATACCGATATTTCTGATTTTTACCAACCGCTTACCAATCGCAAAAGTCAGTGAGTTTGTTTTATACACAACCACCATGGGTAAACCAAGCAACGCCGCCTCAATGGTTGATGTCCCCGACTTAATGATACCGAACGAAGCGTGCTTCATGCAATTATAGGTATCATCCTCAACAACAGTAAAGGGAACCGTATCTGTCTTCACCAGAAACGCATCGCGGTTTATTGTTTGGGCTAACGCCACAACAATCTGCATATTGTGTTTTCGGGCGATCATTCCGGCACCCTGTATCGCATCAGGAAAGATCATCGATACCTCCTGCTGCCTGCTGCCCGGCAGGAGCAGCAATATTTGCCTGTCAGGATCAAGTCCATGACGGGCGCAAAACTCTTCTCTTGAGAGATATGGATACTCTTTCACCCGTTCGG
>JAEXTR010000085.1 GCA_023406915.1 Bacteroidota bacterium | reverse complement strand
GTCTACGGAGGCATTCCAGGAGTTGAGCATCGTGTACCATATATGATCTCTTCAGGTTTTCTTTCTGGTACACTCACGCTCGAACAAACCATGCAGCTGATTTCCGGTAATGCCGCTGACTTTTTTGGATTAAAAGCAAAAGGTTATCTTAAAAAAGGATTTGATGCAGACATCTGCCTGCTGAATCCCTGGAAAACCATGAAAGTAAAATCCAGCGGGATGCACTCGAAAGGCAAGTACACTCCTTTTCATGGAGATAGTTTCAGAGGCGTCATTGAAGCCGTTTTTTTAAGAGGGAATTTGATTTTGAATACAGAACAACACATACTACCTGATTACAAATCAGGAAAATTTATCAGCGTTCAGGGATTAACCAGCACACAGGAATCATAATGAAAGAATTAAAAATTGAGCATGCATGGCTCTGTATACCAAAGGATGGGGAGATTGTTCCGGTTTTCGGCAATATTCATATCGAAAATGGAATCATCACCAAAATCGAAGAGGTTAAGGAAAAAACAGTTGGGTTTTCACCGGTTATACTCTCTGCTAATGTTATTGAAGCTGGTGGCAGAGTAGTAACCCTCCCTAATGTCAATTTCCACGACCACTTTTATTCTCGTCTCGCAAAGGGTCTTGATATAAAAAAGAGTACTGCCGACTTTCCACTCATTCTTGAGAACCTCTGGTGGAAGCTCGATACCGTATTGGATGAAGACATGATAGCAGCTTCAGCCCAAATGGCTCTCCTGGAGTCAATCAGAAACGGTGTTACTTATATTTTTGATCATCATTCCTCACCGAATACTTCACGAAAAATTCTGAAACAGATTGCAACCGAGATAACCCATTTCGGACTACGGGGAGTAGTTTGTTTTGAGACTACCGATAGAGGAGGTCAGGAGTTATCCAAATCAGGATTCGAAGAAAATGTCATGTTTCTTGAGAAGCACCAGTCAAACAAAGTAAAGGGCATATTCGGATTGCATGCATCTTTTACCCTTGATGATGCTACACTACAAAAGGTTGCTGATTTTGTAAAGACTCACGATTGTGGCATTCATATTCACCTTTGCGAAGATGCATCTGACCGTACCATCAGCATGGAGAAATACGGAGAAACCCCTGTGAAGCGACTGGCAAAGTTCGGGCTTCTCAACCGGAAGAGTATCCTTGCACACTGCATCCACCTTGATGATGAGGATAGAAAGATTATTGCCGATAGTGGTGCAGCAGTGGTCTATAATTTTGACTCAAACCTGAACAACCAGGTAGGTCTTCCTCCACTCGCAAAACTCCCCCCGAGCGTTCCGGTTCTTTGTGGTACTGACGGTATGAATGCGAAACCGCACTCCACATTCCGCAATCTGTTTTTATTCGGCAGGCATCAGGGCATGAGCTTTGGGGACGCAATCGCCCTCGTTAAAAAGAGCTACTTTGATCAGATTACATTTGCAAGACACTACTTCCATGACTTCCCTACCCTTCAGCAGGGAAGCAGGGCAGACCTTATTGTCTGGGACTACATCCCACCAACACCATTTGACCAAAATACTTTTTGGGGACATTATCTCTATGGGGTTCTCGAAAGAAACATACACACCGTCATTCAGAATGGCAATCTGTTGATGGATCATTCGCGGATTCAGTTCCCGCAGGATATCTATTTTAATTCAATCGCCGTTCAGGGCGCCAGATTAAAACAATCATTTGAAAAAGAATCATAAGATCAGAAAAGGATAGTATCATGGATTTAGCACAGCAAATAATCCAGAAAGCAGAAGCATACCGCGATTATACAGCAAAGAATTTATCTACGTTAATCAAAATAAAATCACTCAGTGGTGAAGAAAAAGAAGTTGCAGCCGCTATGGTTACAATGATGCTTGAAGCCGGGTTCGATGAAGCCAGGATCGACGGTCTGGGTAATGCAATCGGCAGAATTGGCACTGGAAAGAAGATCATTGCGATTGACGGGCACATTGACACAGTAGACCTTGGTAACCTTGATGCCTGGGAAAAGCACCCCCTATCAGGTGACATTGAGGACGGATACGTGCATGGTAGAGGCACTGTTGATCAGACTGGCGGACCAGTGGCAGCAATTACTGCCGGAAAGATCATCAAGGACTTAGGGCTTCAGAACGATGTGACGCTGTATGTTACCGGAACTGTAATGGAAGAGGATTGTGATGGGCTTTGCTGGAACTACATCATTGAAGAAGAAAAAATCGTTCCTCACTGTGTAGTTGTAACCGAACCCACAAACCTGAACATCTATCGCGGTCACCGTGGCCGGATGGAAATAGAGGTCTCCTTTTACGGTCTTTCCTCCCATGGCAGCGCTCCCGAACGCGGTATCAATGCCATCTATATGGCGTCAAAAACCGCTTTGGAAGTTGAGAAGTTAAATGAGCGTTTGGCACATGATGAATTCCTCGGAAAAGGGAGCATCACAGTCACTGAGTTCGTTTCCTCCAGCCCATCTTTATGTGCAGTTTCAGATTTTGCAAAGATTCATCTCGATAGACGACTCACCTGGGGTGAAGACAAAGAACTTGCCATGAACCAGATCAGAGAGCTTGTTGCCGGAATGAACGCAAAAGTTGAGTTGCTCCATTATGATAAGACAGCCTACACCGGATTAAACTATGGTATGGAAAAATACTATCCAACCTGGAAGATTGAAGAATCACACCCGGTAATTCAAACTGCTATTTCATCAACGAAAGATCTTTTCGGAGAGCCTGCATTTGTAGATAAATGGACCTTCTCCACAAATGGTGTGACTATTAACGGAAAACATGGTGTTCCCGTTGTTGGTTACGGCCCGGGGAACGAAGTCCTTGCACACGCACCAAACGAGAAAGTCCCCGTTGACCATCTGGTGAAGGCATCAGCATTCTATGCTCACTTTGTACAGACTTTTTAACATAATTATCACTATTAAACGAAAGCAAGACTATGGAAGCATTATATAAAGGTAAGCACTTTTTAAGTGAAGACGACTGGACACGCGAAGAGTTAGATGTAGTATTTGAACGCTCATTCGAATTAAAAGATAAGTTTTATAATGAAGTACCAACCAGAGTATTACAGGATAAAACTCTCTTCATGATTTTCTTTGAGCAGTCAACCAGAACAAGAAACTCGATGGAAGCAGGAATGACACAACTGGGTGGTCACGCTCATGATCTTACTGAAGATAAGATGCAGCTCTCCCACGGTGAATCTGCAAAGGATACTGCCATTATCCTCTCCCGTATGGGTCATGGAATAGCTTCCAGAAACTGTTTTTACAGTATCGGAAACAAGTATCTGAATGAAATGGCAGCACACAGCAAAAAACCTGTGATGTCTCTGCAGGATGATATTTACCATCCTTTCCAGGGGTTAGCTGATATGATGACCATTTTTGAAAAATTCGGTAAAAACCCAAAGGGTCTGAAAGTGACCGTCTCATGGGCTTATGCAAACACCCATTCAAAACCTCACTCCGTTCCACAGTCACAGGCTCTCCTGTTCCCTCGCTATGGAATCGACCTGACCATCGCACATCCAAAAGAGTTTCCGCTCAGCCAGGATATCATTGACCGTGCACACAAAAATGCCGCTGCTAATGGCGGAAGCGTTCGTGTTGTAAACGATATGGATGAAGCTTTTGAAGGTGCACATATCGTCATCCCGAAGAACTGGGGCGGTTTTGGTGCTTATCCGGTGGATTACTTCCTCGCAAATGAAGATGAGTGCAAGAAAGAGATGAAAGTAAACCTTGAAAAGTACAGAAGCTGGATCTGCGATGAAAAGCGGATTAAGCTCGCTGACAAAAACGTAAAACTTATGCATGCTTTACCAGCAGACCGTAACAATGAAGTTATCGATGCTATCATTGACGATCCGAATATCTCGGTTGTCTATGATGAAGCAGAAAACAGACTTCATACTGCTAAGGCAATCATGTCACTTACTATGTAAGAATTCATTCAATTCATAATCGTAAAGGTCTGTGGGTTCATGCTCACAGACCTTTTTCTTATACTGCCATGAAACACTACCATTATCAATGCAACGATTGCAGCAAAACATTTTCAGCCGAAACCATCGAGCTTCACCCAGACGGTTTTCAGTACCTCTGTCCGGCTTGTGGAAAATCAGAAAAGAACACTCCCCTTCAGGGTGTATTGCAATATGAGTATGATCTTGATCATGTAAAGCGTTATCTTCATAAAGATCACTTTCTTTCTATGATGCCGGGTAAATTCGGTAACTTTGCCTCCTACCTGCCTTTACAGGTTAGTCATGATGATCTGCCTGTAATAGAGGGAATCAGTGAGGAACTCCTCGAAAGAGTATCTCTTGGTGGAATAGGCATTCAGCAATTCAGGTGGAAAGACAGAACTGTCTATATCCAGGATGAAACGAGGAATCCTACCCTTTCATTTAAGGACCGGGCAACAATTATCACTGCCGTAAAAGCATTACAGCTTGGCATTACAGAGATCAGTGCTGCTTCCACAGGAAATGCAGGGTCTTCCTTGGCTGGAATCTGTGCACGTCTAGGTATGAAAGCTCAGATTTTCGTGCCGGAGAGAATACCTGATGCGAAGAGAATTCAAATTCAGTCGTTCGGTGCAAATATCTATCTGGTGCAGGGTAGCTATGATGATGCGTTTGATGCCTCAATGGAAATCGCCGCTAAAAAACGTTGGTTCAGCCGGAACACCGCACACAATCCCCTGACGATCGAAGGGAAAAAATGGGGCGCCTTCGATATGTATCTTTCATCAGGCGGAGCCCTGCCACACAAAATCCTCGTACCGGTTGGTGATGGTGTTATCATCGCAGGTTTGTACAAGGGATTCTCTGACCTCAAAAAACTTGGTTGGATTGACACTATACCTGCGTTGATTGCGGTACAGGCTAAAGGCAGCAATGCGCTTGCAAGATATCTTGAGAAAGCTACGTTTGAGTATCAACCTGCAAACACTATTGCTGACAGTATCAGTGCAGGTGCTCCGAGCAACCTGTATATGGCTGCTGAAGCGGTCAGAGTAAGTGGTGGCAGAGCAGTGGTCTGTGATGATACTGCGATCTTAGATGCACAAAAAATGATGGCACAACAATTTGGAATCCTCGCTGAACCTTCATGTGCAGCAGCGTTCGCCGGATATCTTCAACTGACCGACGAAGGTTACTTTACTCAAAAAGAGAAGACTCTCCTACTGATCACAGGCAATGGTCTCAAGGATGTTTCAGTACTCAGCCAATGGAATGAAAAACCCCCATGCCGCACCGGTAAGGAATGGTTTGAACTGATCTGTAATGATTAATAAGGAGGAAGTCACTGGAGTAATCCTCGCTGCCGGGAAATCTGGCAGAATGGGTAAGTGGAAACCACTAATGCAATACCAGGGAAAATCCTTTCTGCAAAGCATCCTGGAGAAACTGCTACCTGTTTGCAATTCGGTGATAATTGTTACCGGTGCACATCATGAAAGACTTGCAGCGTTCGGGAAGGTGACAGATGTTATGCTGGCACACAATGAGAAGTTTGAACACGGAATGCTGTCCTCATTACAAACAGGACTGTCAGAAGTAAAGACAGAATTTACCCTGTATCATTTTATCGATCAGCCGCACCTGCCGCATGATTTTTACCCTGATTTCCTTCAATTTGCTTCTAGGGATGCAAACTGGATACAGCCTAAGTACCTGAATCGTGCAGGACATCCAATGCTGATCAGAAAAGATGTCATTCCGTATATCCTCAACGCAAAACCCGACATGATGCTCCGGGAAATAAGAAGTCACGAAGGTATTATCCGTGGCACTGTCGACCTCCCCTATCCGGAAATTCTTCAGGATATCGATACTCCGGAGGACTATCAAAAATACCTCAATAGCTCAGCTATTGAGCCTTCACCCGTTCCTTAATCGGAAGCCTGTAATACCGTGTGCCATCATATTGACAAAAAGCATTCGCTACTGCACCTGCGGTAGGTACTAATCCAATTTCACCTACACCTTTGCTGCCATGCGGTCCATGTGGATCAGGCACTTCGATACCCTTCACAATTATTTTTGGTGTCTGTTTTGCGCGGAGTATTCCACAATCTCTTAGCTTTGTACTCACTGGTCTGCACTCTTCAAGTGGTAGGTCTTCCGAGATTGCATAACCAAGTCCCATGTGCACAGAACCCTCAATCTGACCTTCAAACAAAGTGGGATTAATGATCCTTCCTGCGTCGTGTGCAGCATAGATTGTGTCAATTTCACCCTCATCATTTAATACTACAACCTGAGTGGCGTAACTGTAGGAATAATGAGTGATTATTTCATCCGTCTCTTTTCCAGGCTTCGTTGTCCAGTCACAAACCCACTGCCCTTCATACTTTTTACCAACAAGCTGGTCCAGAGTATGATTACTAAGGTCTTCCCGTAGTTTAATGCACGTATTCGCGATTGAGTTTCCAATGATCGAAGTGGCGCGTGATGCTGTGGTCATACCCGATACAGCTTTTGCTTTGGTATCCACCACGACTGAAATTATTGAAGGATCAATTCCTGTCTCATGATGCACAAACTGAACCGCCATGGTATTCACACCTTGTCCCATCTCAGTCCAGCCGTGATTCAAAATCACTTTATCAGATGCAATAATCTCGATCACGATTTTACCTTCGTCGTTCATACCATTGCCAATACCTGTGTTTTTAATCCCGCAGGCAATACCAGCGTATTTGGCATTTTGAAACTCATCTTTCAATGCCAGTAAGGTGCTTCTGATTCCCACACCCCTGTTAAGTTTCTGACCTGTTGAGGTCATGCTTCCTTCCGTCAGGGCATTATCATAACGGAATTGCCAGCGGTCAAAGCCTCCCTGAGCACAAAGATCATCAATGCAACTCTCAATCGCGAATGCAGTCTGATTCACTCCAAATCCTCTCATAGCTCCGCAGGGTAGATTATTCGTATATACAGCCTTACTAGTCAGATCAACACACGGTATATGATACGGACCAGTCGCATGACCTGCAGCCCTTTCCAATACTTTCATACCAACTGATGCGTATGCTCCTGTATCACCAAGGATATCTGCTTTCAGATAGGTAAAATGTCCATCCACATCGCATCCAACCTCATAATGCATTCTCATCGGGTGACGTTTTGGATGCATAATAATGGATTCATCCCTGTTGAGCCGGATTTTTACGGGTACTCTTAATAAGTGTGCACAAAGAGCAGCGTGAGCCTGAACAGTAAGGTCTTCCTTGCCGCCAAATCCGCCTCCAATTGGTACCAGTATAACCCTCACCTGCTCCAAAGGAAGGTTCAGATAAGAAGCTATTTGTTTTTGATCCTCATATACACCCTGTCCCTGTGACAGTACCTCAATACCAAGCTCAGTTGCCTGTGCAACCGCACATTCTGTCTCCATAAAAGCATGCTCAATCCGCTGTGTATGATAGGTCCCCTTTGATACAAATGCAGTATTCGCAATGGCATTATCCAGGTCACCCCGCTTGATATCACAATTTGAAAGAAGATTCCCTTTCGGGTGGATATTCGGAGTTCCGGGAAGCAGCGCCTTCTCAGGATCAGATACTGGTGGAAGTACCTCATATTCTACTTCAATCATCTGCACAGCTTCACGGGCAATATCTTCAGTTTTTGCGACAACAACAGCCAGTACATCTCCGATATACCTGGTTTCTTCACCAATATCAACCATTTGTGGCCAGTCTTTCACAATCAGTCCCTGGTAACGCTGACCAGGGATATCCTTTGCTGTAACTACACGCTCAACTCCGGGATGCGCTAGTGCCCGCTCTGGGTTGATTGATTTCACAATTGCACGCGGATGATCTGAGAACTTTAAAACACCGAAGAGCATATTCGGCATAACTATATCGGCAACATAGTAACTCTGACCAAGTACAAGTTTTTCTGAATCATACTTTGGCTGACGCCCCCCGACCTTACCATCATTCTTCGGCTTTGGTATTTCCCTTCTCTCTCTGATGGCTTCTGCCGCGTATTCAATCGAGTCAATAATCTTTTTATACCCTGTACAACGGCAAAGATGCGGAGTCAGTGCCTGCGTGATCTGCTTTCTCGTAGGGGCAGGATTTCGCTCAAGCAGCACCTTTGCTGTCATCACGATTCCCGGTATGCAAAATCCGCACTGCACGCCACCCTTCTCCACAAACGCATGAGCTATCGTGCGCTGGAAGTATTCATCCAGCCCTTCAATAGTGTACACCACACCACCATCTGCTTTGTGAACTGGAGTGGAACAGGAAAGGATAGATCTGCCATTCAAATCAACTGTGCAGCAACCGCACGTTCCCTGAGGCCCGCATCCATTTTTCGGAGAAGTGACACCAACAACATTTCGGAGAAATTTCAGTAATGAAATATTTGGATCTCCATTATATTCTCTTTCAATTCCGTTCACAGTGATTTTCATAGGTATGTCTTTCATTTCAGGTTTTATGCGTTCAGTGGTATCGTGCTCAGTTTCATTATTGGATGATTGATCAGGTGCCTGTACAACAGGACCATCTCCGGAACTGTCAGAAACTCATAACTATCGGTCTCAGAGTGATGAAATATGACATCAATGAGTAGCAGTGTTTCCGCAGAAAAGCTTGCATCAGCAATGTCAGATTTATAAATAAAATTATTTCCATCCAATTCAAGTGTTTCCATCATTCCGCTTACCAGATGGTGCAAAACTCCATTTTCAAAATAATAACCACTCTGCTCCGTGTCAAAACTTGATCTGGTAATATGAAGTTTAGGTTTCGTCTTGTATGGGGCTCCGCTTGTGGGACAAAATGAATCACAATTACCGCACTCGTTACAGAAATCCCGGATGTTTGCGATTTGAGGACGCTGCGAAATTTGCACAATATCGAAGACTGAGAAGTTCATTACTCCATCCCTTTCCATGGCACGCGATACAGGAATCGACATGGGCTCCACGCTGAACGAATAATTGGCAAGGTTAGGGCAAACCGTTGTGCAAACATCACACACATCATCGCAAAAGAGACACCGGCTTGCTTCGTTAACTGCTTCATCAGCTGTCAATACCGGATGGACGACCTCAAAGTCTCTTACCGACGAACTACTGTTATCCCGGATAATTACGCCTTCCTTTTTTGTAGCAAGCCGCATTCTATAATCTGCGGGTTCAAGTCTGGCAGCATTAATGGTTCCTGAATCTGGTGCGCCCGAAAGCAGCTTTACAATTTCCTTGGCTGCATGCTTACCATCAGCGATAGCATTGATAAGCGTATCTGCTCCCCTGACGGCATCCCCGCCAATATACACTTGCGGATAGCCCGGAATGAATCCACGCTTCTTTATCATTTGAGCATCAGTAGGAAGAAAATCAAGATCAGTCTCCTGCCCTACTGCAGTGATTATCGCATTATACTGTAAGGTAAAATCAGAACCTTTGATCTGAACAGGACGTCTTCTGCCTGATTCATCAGGATCACTCAACTCCATCTTCACACAATGCAACATTAAGGAATCAGCACTTTCAATCGAAACCGGTGCTACCAGTTCTCTGATTGCAATACCTTCTTTCTTCAGGGCTTCAATTTCTTCTCTGTCTGCGGGCATCTCTGCTTCTGTTCTGCGGTACACAACTTCAACAACTCCATCCTCATCGAGCAGTCTGAGTGCCGTTCTGGCAGTGTCTATTGCTGAGTTTCCTCCTCCGATAACTGCCACTCTCTTACCAAGTTGGATTACATTCCCTCTGCGCACAGAGGACAGAAATTTCAGCTGATCGTAAACTCCTTGAAGGTCTTCTCCCTGAATGCCAAGCGATTTGCTTTTCCTGGCACCAACAGCAACATAGACGAATCTGTAATCCTGCAACAGCTTCTGAAAGAACTCAGCATTTACTTCAACATCATAATGAAACACAACACCGAGTTGCTTAATAACAGCTATGTCAGTCTCAATACTCCCATCGCTAAGTCTGAACTTTGGTATTGAATCGGCAGGCATTCCACCAGCAAATGATTTCGTTTCAAAAATCTCAGTCTTACAACCATTTTTAGCCAGGAAGTATGCACAGCTCAGCCCTGAAGGACCTCCGCCAATAACTGCAATTTTATCACTTATACTTTCCTGCTTCTTACCGGGATCGGGTACCGAATTCTCCGCCAGAAAGCGTTTAACAGCGCGTAGCTCAATCGGAGTATCGATATTCATTCGCGTACATTTCGTCTGACATAGATGATCACAGACATTCCCCGTTATATTGGCGAGTGGATTTCCATCAGCTATGACGTTGATAGCAGCCTTAAAATCACCAGCAGCTGAGTGATACAGATACTCAGGGATATTCTGATCAATAGCACACGACTGCATACAGGGGGCTTTCACGCAATCAAACGGTGTAAGTTGACGGTTGGTTTTTATATTCCTGTGATGTCGTTTCCCTTTATGATAGTTACCTGATAGAAGTGTTTTTTCTGAATACCTCTTAAGATTATTCCTTACGGCTTCACGATAATCACCGGTACCTGAAGTCTTCATAACAAGCTCTTCCAGGTTGGTGCATTCCAGTTTGTTCAGATCATTGCGAAGATTAGTGACATACTGTGTAAGCCTTGTATATCCACCAGGCTTCAGCAGATCAGAGCAAACTGTTACGGGACGTAATCCACACGCGAGTGTGTCAGTTACATTCAGGGCATCAACACCTGCAGAAAAGGAAATATCAAGTTCTCCCAGAAACTCATCCTGCAATTTCCGCGCAAGATGAATACTGATAGGATGAAGAGCCCTTCCACTGGCGTAAACCATCTTCTCCTGCTGTGGTAACTGCCTGGTTTTGTTCAATGATTCCAGGGTGTTCGTCAGCTTTAAACCAAAATGAACTTTTGACTCATTCGCCTTTTTATGCAAACCACGAATTAATTGAACGGCATCGGGATACTTCAAATCATGTCCAAACGCCTCATCAGGAACAACAGTTTCATAACCCAGTACCCCATTTAATATCTCTCTGAGATGAGCAGGGCCCAGCAATGTCGGATTTAGTTTAATCGCTGTATTCAGCTTCCTTTCGGTAATAAAATACTCAGCGATGCTTTTAATCTCTTCCGGAGGACATCCGTGCATCGTAGAAATGGTAATATTATCTGTGATGACCGCAGGTATATTAACCTCACTGATACGCGGATAGATTGACCTGATCTGTTTGAGCTTCTCTTCCAGTAAATCAGGACAACTGGTCATCCTGTCCAGAAATTGCTGAACATTGGGATTCAGTATGCCTTCCAGGTTGTACCCAACACTCATATTAAAAATAAAACCTGGTTCTGCTTTTTCCGGATACCAGAGATGATTCAGTACGTGAAGCACAATCCATGCATTCAGGTACTCGTCAAATGAATCATCGAGTGTAAGCTCCTGACTCCACTCACAATTATACCCCTCATCTTCCATCTCGATGCATGGCTTTGTTACGGTAATTTTATCAAGTGTCTGTACAGTTTTAAGTTCAATATACCTTGCACCGCACAACCATGATGCAATGATGTTCTGTGCCAGTTGCGTATGTGGACCTGCTGCTACCCCAAGCGGAGTTTCCAGTAACTTGCCATAGCGAATCATCTGGAAGGGATCAAGCGGCGATGGCTCGAAAAAGAGCTTTTTATAAATACCAAAAATCCTGTTTCCCTCATTCTCCCGCAGTATCCAGGTGAGTAATTGGGGAAGTGTGAGGCGGTGCATGTGATCTGTCATTCTTCTCTCTGATTCCTAACAATGATAATTTCGGCTGCAATACTCACAGCAATTTCATCCGGAGTTTCAGCAGCGATCTCCATACCAATAGGAGCATGTACTTTCTTAAGCAGGTCTTCGTTGATTCCTGCATCGATAAGTTGTTTAAATATTGACTGTATTTTCTTCTTGCTCCCCATCATCCCGATATAACGGAAATTCTTACAGATGATTTCTTTGAGTGCAATAGCATCGGTATCCCTGTCAGCCGTAACTATTATTGCATACGATCTGCAATACCCTGGGACGTATTCGCCGATTTTGTCATAAGGAATGGTGAGTTTTTTTTGAGCATAAGTGTTCTGCTGCATGGTGAACAATGATTCGCGCGGATCAATCGTCACAACATAAAACCCAAGCTGTGCCATCTGACGTGAGACTGCAAGACCTACATGTCCTCCACCAATCACCCATGCAAGATCAGGAACACCATTCGCTTCCCGATAGGTAAACCCATGTTCGCTGCTCTCCAAATACTCAGGATGTTTGCAAAACAATTCACCCATACTGAATGTAATATCTGACTCAGTTACGGTAAGCACACCCGTTACCATTCCGTGAGCCGCAGTGGTGATGTTTTTTGCAAGGCTTAAGTGCATGGAGTTCATGGGGATGAAAAGAAGTGTCTGACTTCCTCCACACTGTAAACCTGACGCAATTCCTTCACTGGTTTTTGAGTGATACAGTTTCTTTCGCTGAATTTCACTCACTCCATTCCGGAACATTTCCTCACATTCCCGGATCATGTTGTATTCCATGATTCCGCCACCGATGGTACCAAACAACTCACCTTTTTGAGTAACAACAAGCTTAAATCCTGCCTTACCAGGGGATGAGAGGTTTGAATCAGCAACAATAATAAGTATGAGCTTTTCACCCGGAGAAAGCTTCTCCTGTACAAAGCTCCAGAGTTGTACTTCTTTCATAATCTACTTTTGAATCTTGTTTAATCCCTTACTGGGTTAATGCCATCAGCACTTTCTCGGGGGTTAGTGGTGCAGAAAATGGAATGTGAGCGTCAGGTTTATACGCCTTCATAGCGTTATAAAGCGCAAAGTATGCTCCTATTCCATACATGAATGGAGGTTCGCCAATAGCTTTCGAATTCATCGGGCCAGTTGGACTGTATGAGCCCTCAAGGAAACGAATATCGATTGTATCTGGGGTTGCGTAAATATCAGGTACTTTATATGTTGACAGACTGTTTGCGAGCAGCCTTCCATCCTTATTGTGACGGATTTCTTCCATGGTCATCCATCCAATTCCCTGCATCAGTGCTCCTTCAGCCTGACCAAGATCAATAACCTTGTTGAGGCTCTGACCAAAATCATGCACAATTCTGACGGCATCAACTGTGTATATACCTGTAAGACAGTCAACCGTTGCAGTTGTGATGCTTGTGCCGTAGACATGGTATGCAAAAGGAGTTCCCTTATTAATAGTTCTGTCAAAGCTGATATTAGGCGTTGCATAATAAGCCTGTGCTGAGAGGCTTACTCTGCCAACATAAGCTGAAAAGATGAGGGCATTCCAGGTAATTTCAGTTTTCTTCCCTGCATGAATAACCACTTCATCCTGTATAGTAAGTTCATCTTCGCTGGTCTTCAGAATTGTTGCCGCAACCGCAACTAAACGCTTCTTGAGTTCTTTTGCTGCGAGCATCGCAGCATTGCCATTCAGGTCCGCGCCGCTGGATGCTGCCGTCGGTGAGGTATTGGCGACTCTTGCAGTATTTGTGGTCTCTATACTGATCCGTTCTGGTGAAACAGAAAGCACTCGGGCAACTACCGTCTTAATCTTCTGATTGACTCCCTGCCCCATTTCAACCGCAGCAGTGCTGACTGAAACACTTCCGTCTGTATAAATATGAATGAGGGCACTCGCCTGGTTAAGAAAGGTGCTGGTAAAAGAGATACCAAAACAGATAGGCATAACTGCCATACCTTTTTTTAACCGTGAATGTGAAGCGTTGAATGCTTCAACATCAGTGAGAGTATTCTTTATATGAAATTCTTCATCAGCTTTCTGCCAGGCGGCAACAGCTTTTGCATCCGTAACTTTTTGACCGTAGTAAAATGAATCGCCATCCTGGATCAGGTTTTTTCGCTGTATCTCATATGCAGGAATGCCAAGCATTTCAGAAGCATGTCTTATAGCTGCTTCTATCACGAACTTGCCTTGTGGACCACCAAAACCACGGAACGCCGTATTTGGGGCAACGTTGGTTTTTGCACTATAAGCAGTTGTCTTTACATTCGGAATTGCATAGCTGTTTGTAGCATGAAGCAGCGTCCGTTCCATAATTGCGGGGGATAAATCTGCGCATGCCCCGCCGTCCTGATAGTACACAGCCTCATACGCAAGAATCTTTCCTTCTGCAGTTAGTCCAAGTTTATAATCGGAAGAATATGGGTGACGCTTTCCAGTCATTCTCAGGTCATCATGACGGCTTAACACAAGTTTTACAGGGCGTTTTACCTTGAAGGCACCGAGAGCAGCAAGAGCACCCCAGGCGGAGGCCTGATCTTCCTTACCTCCGAATCCACCTCCAAGCCTCAGTACGTCGACTTCTATTTTATTCATCGGAATGCCCAGCACCCGGGCTGTCGCCTTCTGTACTGCTGTTGGTCCCTGGGTGGAAGAAATAATTCTTATCCTCCCGCCTTCTTCTGGAATTGCAAGCGAACCCTGCGTTTCAAGATATAAGTGCTCCTGCCCACCAGAGTCTGCCCTGCCTTCCACTACTACAGCACACTCTTTGAATGCCATCTCTGGATCACCTGATTGAAACGTACGCGGAGGAATCAGAAGATTTCCTTTTGCGACTGCTTCTCTCGGATCGGTTATTACAGGAAGCGCTTCACACTCAATACGGATTCTACTTCTGGCCTTTTTTGCAGCAAGTATTGATTCAGCAATTACCAGTGCAACAGGTTCTCCGATGAAATGAACGACTTCGCCTGCAAGCAAAGACTCATCTTCAATGATTCCGCCAATCTGGTTTTCTCCGGGAATATCTTTGCTGGTCAGGATACTTACCACTCCTGAAACATTCAGAGCATCAGTTATTGAAATAGATTTTATCCTGCCGTGTGCAACTGGCGAATCCGCAACTACAGCGAACAGAGTGCCACTAGGTACAGGATGATCGTCGATAAAACGTGACTCACCTCGAACATGTTTTTGCATATCAACAGATACGTTTGAATTCCTCATACCAGGTCCTCAAAGGATATGTATTGGGGGAACAATGTAATGAAATGGGCTCGAATCAGTCTGTCAAGAAGGACTCTTTTATATTCTGCACTGCCACGTATGTCACTGATCGGTGAGATTTCTTCCTGGGCAATTTTTGCAGCTTCGTTAATTGTCTCCTGATTCAAATGCTTGTTCAGCAGGTATGCGGATGTGTTCACTAGCAGCAGTGGATATGGTGCGACTCCTCCAGCCGATACTCTTGCTTCGAGAATCAGATCATCAATATTTGCAATGCAGATTGCTGAATTGACAGTTGCAATATCAAGGTGCGTTCTCTTTGAGACTTTTTCAAAATTCACTTTGTGATCCGCTGAAAGATACTCAAAGCTGACACTCCTTATATACTCATCAGAATCCTTGGCAAGCGTTTTATATCCCTGATACAGCTCATGCAATGGGAATTTTCTTTTCTGATCTTTTTTTGCGAGGGTGACATCTGCTTGAAGGGCCAGCAACAGAATTGACAGATCTCCGATTGGGGAGGCATTCACAATATTACCTCCTATAGTAGCACTGTTTCTGATGGGAAGGCTTGCTACAAGTCTCATGAAATTTTTTATTTCTGGAATCTGATCCCGGATGATATCAGATTCAGCAAAGCGCTGGAACGTTACACCCGCTCCCACGATACACCTGTTTTCCTCGCATCTGATAAAATTAATATCAGCGTTATTGAGGTAAACGTTATCTGAATCCAATAAATCATCGGGTTTCTGTACAAAGAGGTCTGTTCCTCCACCGATAAAACTATGTAACTTGTCAGTATCGGATACTGGAAGTTTTTCCTCCAGGAGTCTGATTCTTTCTGGAATAAGTCCGAAATATTCAGGGAGATAGTTATTCCTGATTAGGTAACCCACTCTGTCAGTGACTGACGACAATTCCTCTAATCCCGTTACCACAGTCTGAGCCGCGCGAATAATAGCAGCATGTCCGGTACAACGGCAAATGTTGCCGGCTATGCTATCCTTTGCATCCTCAATATCAGCGTACTGCGCGTGCAGAAGATACCCGGTGAGCGAGACAATAAAACCTGGCGTACAAAAACCACATTGGGTTGCCCCTTCATGAACGAATGCGTGTTGCACCGGGGTCATATCAGATGAGGTGAGTCCCTCAATTGTCACTACATGCTTATTATGAACATTAGCAAGTGGCATGAGGCAAGAGTTAGCGGACTGATATACAACCTGACCATTTCTGAGTGTACCGATAAGCACAGTACATGCTCCACAATCGCCTTCTCTGCACCCTTCTTTGGTGCCAGTAAGGTGTTTTTCTGATCGGAGGAAATCTAAAAGTACCATTGCCGGATCGAACTTGCCGGAGACAGTATCATTATTAACAAGAAAGGATAATTCTGCTTTCACGCTTCTACATCACTGTTATTTTGTGATTTAAAATTTACCAAACATTGGTTCCAGAAACAACCCTGATGATCAGGAATGTCCCTTAGGTCCCTTTTTCTTACTGACCCGATTGATCAGTTTCAGTGCCACGCCATTTGGCTTTTCTGCTTCCCTCATAGCTCTCAATTTTTACAAGCACTCCCTCAAGTTTCCCATTCACAAGCGGTACTCGCATTGCAGTTCGCAAACCCAGGGATTTTCTCAATTCCTTATCTCCGGTATAGATAAAGGCGTTCGTGCCTTTGCATTTTGTTTTGAGAAAATCACCTAATTCTCCATAGAGATCCTTTACTTCCTGGAGCTCTCCTAAACGTATTCCATAAGGTGGGTTAGTAATAATTGTGCCATTTTCAAAGAGTTTTTTATGCTGAAAAGGATGCCCCTTCAGATCAACGAAGCTTCCGTATGGCAGGCGATTCAGATTATCATGGGCAACTGCCAGGGTTTTTTGTGACTTGTCACTTCCTGAGATCAGCCCCGGAGGTAGTGGGCGAATCCCTGAATCAATACTCTTCTTTTCGTTTTGCCAGGCTGCGCCATCAAACTCAGGAAGGTTTGTAAAACCGAATTTCTGCCTGAGAAACTGGGCGGGAATTCTGCAATAGTGCATCAATGCCTCACAAAGTATCGTACCAGATCCGCACATCGGGTCCCATAACGGTGAGTCTCCATCCCATTTACTCAACCGGATAATTGCAGCTGCCAATGTTTCCTGCATCGGAGCCTCACCTGCCAAAAGCCGGTATCCCCTCTTATGAAGAGATTCGCCAGACGTATCTAAGCTCAGGACTGCCTGCTCTTGTTCTATATGAAGATTAAAACGGACAACAGGATTCTTTGTGTCGACATCAGGTCTTTTTTGGTACTTTGCTGTGAAGTAATCAGCAATAACATCTTTGAGTACCTGTGCGGCGTACAACGAATTTGAAATCCTGCTTTTTGCAACAGTTGCAGTTATAGCAAATGTTGATTCAACAGTCATGAAATCTTCCCAATCAATTTTACGTCCGAAGTTCGTGATCGATTCAGGGGTGGCGGCCTTAAACTCAATAAGTGGAGCAAGAATCCGGGAAAGGAGTCTGGATGTATAATTAATTTTATACAGTGTAAGCATGTCCGCAGTGAATGATGCACCGCGATACACGGTCTCAACATCCTGCGCACCCAGTTCAGTAAGCTCAACTGCACACAATTCTTCCATTTGCCCGGGGACTTGTGCAAAAAACCGGTTATTGATTTGGTACAGATATTTCTTTAACATTTTCGGTATAACCTTTTCATCGAAGTGCGTGAGAGGATCTATTCCTGAAAAAAAACGAACTAAAATATCGGAAATTTTCACCAAAAGGTTTGAAGAATTCGTATCCTGTGAGATAAATTGTACTGACAATTTATCATTAACTGGCAGAAGAGTCTCTCTTCTGACAAGAATCGCCTGAAATATGAAAACACTGAAGCGAATATTCTTTATCACGAGTCAGATATCTGCAATTCATGATTGGACCTCCGGTCTTAATAAAGACAAGTACCGGATTACTTTTTATAACTGCGATGATCAAAGTCCGGTTTCGATAAGCCGTCCTGAGGAAGTCGATATTATTCTTGCTGAACCACTACCTGAAACTCTCCGCCTGTTTGAGCAACAACTCTCTTTACCTGAACATAGTTTTGGCTTACCCGTTGTCTTTATCTTAAACAATGAAGTTCAGACTTCTTTTGGTGAAGAGCTTGAAAACCTGGAGTTTCAGAAAGTATATACACCATTTCACATTAAAAATCTGGAAGCAATTATTGATAGCACTTCAGCAGCAAATGAACAGAAGTCTTCAATTTACAAAGGTCACTCTTTTGTGAAATTTGAGGAGAATAATTCTGAATTACTAGGGCAGTACTCCACGATGCAGAAACTCGAGCTTTTCGGGATGGTCGTATTTGATCATAACGGAATCATAACAGATACAAACGATTATTACTGCAAAATGACTGGTTTTCAGTTTGAAGAGCTTATCGGTAAAAATGTTTTAGAAATCGATGCACAGGACGGTGCAGAGCAGTTTAAACAAAAAATGCACCTGTTAAAAACTGAAGGCCAGATTAGATTTGAGACGAGGCATAGAAGAAAAGACCTGACGCTTTTTGATGCGGAGGTGAGCATCGGTTTCTGGGCTGAGAAAGAGAAATTTATTGCGTTTGTAACAGATATCACTGATCGGGTTAGCAAGCACCAGATGCAGATACAAATGGAAGCTAAACTGAAACTCGCCCTTGAAGCAGCGAATGAGGGGGTCTGGGATTGGGATATACAGACAGATTCGTTATACTGGTCACCAAGATCTTTCACGATGCTTGGATATGAACCGGATGAGTTCCTCCTTAATTTTGATAAATTCAAAGAGTTGATTCATCCGGATGATTTGCCCGATATGCTGGTAACATTACAGGATAAACTGTCAGAATCAGAGATATTTGTGTATGAATTTCGCTACAGAAAAAAAGACAACGATTATCTTTGGGTGCTTGGAAAGGGGCGCATTATTGAGTGGGGTTATGACGGAAATCCAAAGCGACTGATTGGAACACATTCCGATATCCACCAGAGAAAAATCGCCCAATTACGCCTCGAGGAAACAGAGCAGCGCTACAGAATCGTCGCTGACTGGACCTATGACTGGGAGATGTGGATACGACCCGACCACACTATCGAATACATTTCACCTTCAGTTGAGAGGATCACCGGATATTCTACTGAAGAGTTTCATGCTAATCCTGAACTTATCGATCGGATTATATCTCCGGCATATAAGGATTCCTGGTTGGAGCATAAAAAGCACGTCCACATGATGACAAAGGACGAAATATCATGTAATCTGCAAACCCAGATAATAACAAAAACTGGTGAACTTAAATGGATCGGTCACTTGAGCAGAACAATCCATAACGAAGAGGGAAAATCTCTTGGATTGAGGGTTTCCAATCGTGATCTGACGGACATGATCGATGCATTGCACGAAGTACAAAAACTTAAGGCAGCGATTGAGCAAAGTTCATTTATCGTTATGATAACGGATATCAATGGAATCATCGAGTATGTCAACGCACCGGCTGAAAGAATCACTTTGTATTCGAAAGAGGAGATGATCGGGCAAAAAATGAGTCTATTCAAATCAGGTGCAGTGCCTGTACAAAAATACAAAGAGCTGTGGGAGACTATCTTATCAGGGCATATTTGGAATGGAGAGCTGATCAATAAGAAAAAGAATGGTCTGCTATACTGGGAATCAGTGGAAATTTCACCGATAAGGGATTCTCAGGGGAGAATTACGCATTTTCTGGCGACGAAGGAAGACATCTCTGAGAGGAAACTGATGGAGAACGAGCTATCGGCATACCGTTCAAATCTTGAGATGATTGTGGCAGAAAGAACTAAACGCCTCGTAGAATCAGAAACAAAACTCAATAAAGCACTGGAAGCAGAAAAAGCTCTCAGTGAAATAAAAACCCGGTTCATCACAACTGCATCTCATGAATTCAGAACTCCATTGGCTGCAATACTCTCAGCTTCCCAGGCAATACAGATGTACGGTGAAAAATGGAGTCGTTCAAAAACGAACGCATATCAAAAGAAAATTGAAGATTCCATCAGACACCTGACAAGTATGCTTGATGAAATACTGAATATCAGCAAGGTGGAACAAGGGCATATAAAACCTCAGTATGTTCCGATTGTTATCGAAGAATTCCTGCAGAAGTGTATTGGTAGCGCAAAGCATTACCTGCATGATCAGACAGAGTTCACGTATATGAATAAGTTAAAAAGGAAGGTGATCAACTGTGACCGCCAGATGTTGCGCTCAATTATCGAGAATCTTTTGACAAATGCTTTTAAGTTTACACCTCCAGGCAGAAGTGTAATTTTTGTTCTTTCTGAAGCACCTGGATACTATGTATTTACTGTACAAGATGAAGGAATTGGTATGTCAAAAGATGAACTTGACAGAGTTTATGAACCATTCTACAGAGCCCAACAATCAAGTGTGATACCAGGCACTGGTCTTGGACTGAACATCGTTCAACAGTATATTAGTATTTTAAATGGAACAATCTCCGTACAAAGTAAACCCGGTTCCGGAACAATCTTTATCGTAAGGATACCTAAGAAAGTAACATAAATATGCCTGCCAATAAGAAAACTAAAATTCTGCTGATCGAGGATGAAGAAAATATTCTGGATATTGTAAAAGATGTCTTAAAAGAGGAAGAATTTCTGGTTAAAACTGCCAATGGTGGCAGGAAGGGAGTTGAAATTGCCAGCACCTGGATACCTGATCTGATCATCTGTGATATTATGATGCCCGGAATGGATGGGTATCAGGTCTTTGAAGAGCTGAAGTCGCAGCCAGATACTGCTGTAATTCCTTTTATTTACCTAACTGCAAAGGCAGATTACCAGGACTTTAGAAAAGGAATGAATCTTGGCGCTGCGGACTACATATTTAAGCCATTCGATATCAAAAGTCTAGTGAAAGCTGTGAAAGTCCGTCTGGAGAAGATTGCTGCCATACGATCTGGATCATAGGGCAGCACATATTCATTTGATTCTGGTGAACGGTTACTTATGATACTTTTTAATGAAGTCTTCAACTTCTGGTAGTCCACCCTGAAAAACCAGATAGCCGTTATACGGTTCACGTTTTGTGATATCATCACAGATTGGTGTCAGCATTATCTTTCGGACTTCCTCTAAATCACTTGTCTGACCCAAAGCCCACCCGAGTTTAATATATGCTACCTCGGGGAGCATGTTTTCTGCCGGAATAATTCCCTTAGCCATAAGGTCTCTGCCGGTGTCATATACAAACATGTGCACGTACCCCCAAAGAGTTTGTACAGTCATATAAATTGCAACGCCCTTTTGAGTTGCCCGTTCAATTGCCGGATATAACGGCTTATTGATGTGTCCCAATCCGGTTCCGGCAATAACAATGCCTTTATAACCATTATCTACGATTGAGTCAATGATATCAGGAAACATATTGGGATAGTAGTACACCATGGCAACGCGCTCCTCGAAGTAGGGCTTAATGGTAACATTTCTATCCTTCCGACGATGATTGAATTCTTTCTTGATATGTGACATACCAGACCTGTTCACCGTGGCAACAGGAGTATCTCCCAGTGTCCTGAACGTAGAACGGTAAGAGGAGTGCATTTTTCTGACTCTGGTACCACGATGCAGCAGACCGTACTCATCTGAAGTCGGTCCAAACATACACACCATTACCTCAGCAATATCTCCGTGACCTGCCGCAAGTGCAGCGTGCTGAAGGTTAAGGGCAGCATCAGAACTGGGACGGTCAGAAGAACGCTGAGACCCAACAAGTACAATCGGGATTGGTGGATTCTGCACCATGAAAGAGAGTGCGGTGGCAGTATGGTGGAGCGTATCAGTTCCGTGACCGATGACTATACCATCAATTCCATTTTCTATTTCCTTACCGATTGCGATAGCAAGCTTTTTATACTGCTCAGGACCCATATTTTCGCTGAAAACTGCGAACAATTTTTCAGTGGTAAGATTACAGATTGATGCTAGTTCAGGCACTGCACCATACAATTCACCAGGTGAGAATGCCGGAATTACGGCACCAGTGCGATAGTCCAGCCTGGATGCAATAGTACCTCCTGTTCCCAGCAGTTTCACCTTTGGTAAACCTGGTGTAGTGGGAAACTCCTTCTCAGGGATTTTGTAAACCGCTTTCTTATACCCGGTTTCTTTCATTCCTGTGATAGTTTCAACATCAATACCGATATTGTATCCTGTCGCAATCTTCAGAACGATGTGCTTATCATCATCATTTTCAGATCTGGGTAAAACTGTTCCAGTAAAAGTACCTCGGGTCGACTCAATAACTGCCTGCCCCCACACGCGAACATTGAACTTCATCAGTGTTTGCAGCGCTGTGCCTTTATAACCTTGAAAAATATCTTCTGCCATAATTGTAGTCAAAAATCTTTATTGGTGAAACTCAGAGTGATTTTCTTAATGTTGCGAGGCTAATGTTACCTTCGGACATCTTTCTGATTTGTCCCATAATCCAGTCTTCCATTGCGCCTTGTCTTACATTTTTCTTGACTGGATTAAACCGCTTCCTCAGAAAATCAACTCTTGATTGAATCTCTTCAGCGGGTGTCCGCCTGAAGTTGATACTCATCAGCACAGACGGAAAGTCCATATTGGGATGTTCATAGATAACGGGAAGCATACGCTTTGCCAGTTCAAATGAAAGTTCTTCTTTTTTGAGGAACTGGAATAAGTCATATAACTGCTCATATCGGAAATCTGTTGAACGCTGATAGTGCCCTTCCACATACTTCATCCAATGCCCGATAAATGCACCTGTAGGCTTGGCTGGTACCTCCAATTCATGTACGATCTTGTGCACCACCGGAAAGAGATTCTTCTTTAATATATAGGTGTATGTATCTTCAGGTATCCCCCACGCTCTCAACTGATGATAGCGGGAAATAACCTCATCAGGGATTGAACTTTTCAGGTTGTCAAAATCGCTGTTTGTCAGCGGAATAGGAGCAGAGTCAGTATCCGGATACATTCTGTCCGCACCTGGAAGCACTCTTTCGAATATCGTTGTTCCATCAGGCATTGATTTCCTCGTTTCCTTTGGAACTCCTTCAAAAGCCATCCTTGCACGCTCTTCAATAACCTCAATGGCTGTTGGAATATCTTCCTCAGGTCCCCAGATGATAATCTGGGCATCATCGTCACCAGCGTTCAGAAGTGTCTTTACTTTATCCCATTCAGAATCTGATAAAACAGGATGCAAGTCTTCTGAAGAAGTCATATTGGGCTTTTCAATGCAGGCAATTACTTTCAGACGGTTCGTGAATTCATCGTAAAATGGTCTTCCTGGTTGCAGGAAATACGAAAGAATTCCGCGGAAGTATGGAAGATTTACCGCTGCCGCACGGAATTTAACCTTCCCCTTCTTTGGCATAGTGGGAATTGTTATAAACTTTTTATCCAAATATTGCCATCCTGGAACCCAGGCGGTCGTAGTTGATACTTTCTCAGTGAGTATTGAACGGATATGTAATAGCGCCCACTGACGAAAAGCTTCAATATGAGTAAGCTTTGGGATCCATTTAATATGAGCTACGCCTTTTATTTCAACTCGAGAACCACCACGGCAACTGACATTGACATCTTGTCTTGAAGCTCCCATCCCTGTTCGGACACTGCCGGTACTCCTGTTGAGGAAGCGGATGTAATTACATGCTTCTGCTACTTCATACGGGTGTAAGCAGTCAGGATAGGTAACAGTCTCAATCAGAGGCATTCCCAAACGGTCAGTTTTATATACTCGGGTATGTCCGATGTCAGAAATCTCCCTGCAAGAATCTTCTTCAATGCTCAGCTGAATCAGTCTTATCTTTTTATTCTTTAGAGGTAATTCCCCTTCAACACCAATGATTGCAGTACGCTGAAAACCGGTTGGGATGCTTCCATCAAGATATTGTTTCCGTGTGATGTGTACTTCACCAACGATATTCAGCTTACATAGCATAGAGATTTTTATGGCGATATTCAGTGCTTCGCGGTTTATCGGAAATGGAGGAGTGTCATCAACCTCGTAGGTACATGTTGTACGGTGCTTAATGCGGTAGACGATTTCTTTCCGCGTTTTGAACTCCATCAATGCGGTTCCATCGTATTCACCTAACTCACTCAAAGTAGGACGCATATGCCGAATGACCTCGGCATCATAATCCTCACTTTTGTGAAACACACCGGCTGGACACCGGCAAAAGAGTTTTTCTTTAGTAAGAAGCTGCTGATGGACTTCAAGACCTGACATAAAGCCAATACGGTCATAATCCTGTTGTGTTGCCTGTTGTAATGGTATGTAACCTATTGCCTGGAGGGAAGACTGAAAATTTTCAGCCGGATCGAATCTGTTTTGCATAGTGTTCTTGGTGATTGATTGTTCTGATACAAAAATACAAAAAAAGGAGGAAGCTAAAACTTCTGTAGAGTCAATATCGAATAATTATTTTATTTTTTGAAGAAAATCAGTGTAAATCCTGAACGCCCTGCTGCCGAAACAAACAAAGTAAACCTTTTCCGGCAGCAAATTCCTGGAAAGGTAGTCTCTCACGTTTTCAATTGCGATCTTTGAGGCCTCCTCTATTGGATAGCCATACACTCCGGTTGCAATAGATGGGAAGGCAATAGAAATCAGTTTTTGTTGGGTGGCAAGCTGTAATGAGTTCTTATAGCAGTTTGAAAGTATGTGTGCTTCTCCATGAGTTCCGCCTTGCCATACGGGTCCAACTGTTGAAATCACAAATTTCGCAGGGAGTTTGAATCCGGGAGACAGCTTGGCGTCACCAGGTGCACACCCCTTGTGCTGTTTATTAAACTCTTTTAGCTCAGGTCCGGCTACTCTGTGAATTGCACCGT
>JAEXTR010000068.1 GCA_023406915.1 Bacteroidota bacterium | reverse complement strand
TTCAATTGCTGTAATTCTTTTCTAGCCAGATCCTTTTCCGATATTTCATTCTGCAGTTTCTCATTGATTAAAACCAATTCTTTGGTGCGCTCTTCAACTCTCAGCTCCAAATCCTTATTCATATACTCGAGTTGTTTTTTGGAGTTGTTAACGGCATTGGTTTTAATTTCCAACGTCTCTTCCAGCTCTTTTGTATAATTACGCTTTACAAAATAAAGCCCAAAAGCGACAAAGATTGCGGTGAGCACAGCAACCATGATAATAAAGAACCAGGGCTGATACAGCAAAGGACGATTAATGGATATTACTTCTGAACTGACTATTTCGGACCAGGGGCCATTCCCGTTTCGGACCCGCACACGCAATATGTAATCACCAGGAGGAAGATTGTAATATCGTATGTTATCCAGGTAGCGCTGAGGAATTCTGTTCCAATCCTTTTCAAAACCCTCAAGCATATACTCATACTCATTAAACTCTTCGTTCCGGAAGGTCATACCTCTGACTTTGAAATAAAACGAGTTTTCACCTGCGCTCAGACGTATCTTTTTGTCAAGGTTGAAGCTCTCACCAGAAAAAAGGGTTAGTGTATGGAATTGCAACTCTGGAGCAGGGGGTGCCTCACCCAGCAGGGACAAATCCAATACGGAGACTCCAGTTTCGGTTCCCACCCAAAGTCTTCCATCAGAATCTATTAATCCACCATCACGATTTGTTTCATTACCTGCGAGTCCCTCTGCTATTCCGAGAATACGGTAATCTGATTGTAAATCCCATCGTATTACCCCAAGATCACTTCCGAAATAATAGAACCCATCACTATCTCTCGTAATAAAATACATCCGCTCAGTAATCTTATTTGGTCCATTCTCAATCAGAGTAACGCTTGTACCGTCTGTCTGATATACCCCTTTCGATGTGGAGATAATAAAATCATTTGGCTTATGTTTATATAAAGAAAAAGCATTGGGTAAAACTCCATTGATCTTGTACGGGAGTTTAATTACTTGTTTACCACGGATAGCGAGGACGCCAGACGATGTGGTGCTATAAACAGTTGAATCGCCCGGAAACACGAATAATTTTCTGAAAATTTTATGCAATACATCATCACTGTATAATTTCTTAAACTGAAAATCAGAAAATTCGTAGATACAATTATCAGCTAATGTTATTATCCTTCCATCAGGTGCCTCGATAGTTGAGGTGATTCGAGTTCTTTCACCAGGACTGAACCAAATTGGAGTAATTGAACCAGGGTAGATGATCCCAAGACCCCGAGATGCACCAGAAACATAGATAATACCATTTTTTGCAAGGTGCAAATCCATGACCCTAGACCAAACCTTCTGGGGGAAAGATACCTTCTGGAATACTCCATACCGCATGAAGGTAAGGCCATTTTCATGTCCGAACAAAAACTGGTTCTTCCCAAGTTCTAGAACAGAAGTGACTTCATCCTCCTGCAGTCCGTGAGTTTTTGTTAGACTTCTAAAAATAAAGTTTGCGATCTTGCTTACGCCCCGCCCGCTTGTAAACCAGACTGTCCCTTCTCTATCCACAAACGCAGAGTTAGCACCATCAGAATGATACCCATTTGCTTTGGTAAGCGGTGTCAATTCCTGCCGTTTAAGGTTGAAGCTATATTTTGCCGCCTGCCCACCGAACAAAAGGTGCCCAATATTATCAGAAACAAAGAAAGAATATGTCCTTGTACCAATATTTGGAATTCTAACTTCTTTGCTAATGAGTCTGAATTCACCATCCACAATGCAGCCAAGCCAATCAAGTCCATATAAATACAGAATTGGAGATGAATTTTTTGTAGGAGTAAAAAAACCAAGTCCAAGTACGGCTTTATCAGGCAGATTTAATTCAGGGGCCTCAGCTGAGAGTTCACCCTCAGCGTTTACGCGATACAGGCCATAATTCGTGGCGAGGAGAAAATCCTTTCCAATGGGAGCAATCATGAAAGCGAATTGTCCATCCAGCAGCGGAGTTACTGAGTTCCATTGATTATCTGCGAATATCAGGATGCTCTTTTGTGTTATCGCACATAGTGTCTGTGTATTGCCAGAAGTACAGAATGAGGCTGCCAGGAGTAAATTGGATTGCTCTGATGAAGGGTAGGGAATTTTTTTGAACTTACTGCCAGAAATAATGTAGACGGAATCTTTCATGTTTTCGGGAAAAGCCCAAATGCTTCCGAATGCATCCTTAAGTAATGTTCGAATCCGTTTTGCGAAAAAACCCTGATTTGATCCAAGTGTCTCGAAGCGGAAGCCATCGTACAACATGATTCCATCATCGGTACCAAACCACATCTCACCGGAATTATCCTGTATCTGACTAAGAGTTGATTTTTGGGTCAATCCCTCGGTGGGACCATAGGTTTTTAATAAATACTGTCCCGTCGCCAACTGATGCATCACCAGAGTCGCAATGATAATCTTTAGGAACGGGAGTTTCATTCTTTTTACAGGATAAATTAGTATAAACACAAAATGTACGAAAAAGCCATGACTAATTAAGTAGCTTAATTTCGCCCGTTTAAAGCAAAAAAAAGCACTTTTCAGAGCAAAAGGGTGCAGAACCCGTCCTTTATTATCGATAGAAATGCAGGAAAGTTTAGGTAAAAAAATAAGAATAAATTTGTGCTGATACGGATTCTTGTAGATAGCATTAGAAATATTCTTGTGAAAGCTGCTTTCTTTGGATATGGCAGTAAAAAATACTACTACTGGTAATAGTTACTGCACAAAGAGGACCCTGATCCGATGCAATAAATGAACCAGATTTGGTATTCGCACTGACAGCACTATCCTTGCCAGGCTTACAC
>JAEXTR010000022.1 GCA_023406915.1 Bacteroidota bacterium | reverse complement strand
TCTCGGTCTGTGCGGTCACCGGTACGGTCTCTCACGGTTCCCCGGTCATCATTTGACCTGTCTACCCTGTTCACATCTGTATTTCTTTCCGTGCGGTTGTTTTCATCAAGGCGCTTCCGGTCATTTTCCGCACGGGTAGCATTTCTGTCAACCCTTTCGGTTCTGATGTTGGTAGAGCGCTCTCCTATTTCGATCCTGCCTGTATTCAGGGATGTGCTGCGGTCAGCTCTCTCTACACGGTAGGTATCCCTGTTTATCTGTCTGTTCTGGTCACGGTCAGGACGATATACTTCTACTCTGGTGCGATCATCGCCTCTTACATCTCCCTGCCTGTCACGAAACACAAGTTCTCTTTCACGTACGCTGGTTCTGCCTCTTCTTTCGATGTGGCGGGGATCTACACCCTGATTGTACACTGCATTGTTCCTGTATGCGTAGTGCGTCCGTACTTTTGTTCTGGAATAAATCCGGAATTTGCGGTGCGACGGCACATAATAGTTATATGAATATGGTGAATAAAAATAGTTCACAGAAACGAAGTTCCACCGGCTAAAATGAAGCGAATAATGACTGGTGAAACGGAGACCTACACTTACAGAGAAGGACGCATAAGGAGGCAGCGGAGCCCAGCCAATGTAGTCATCATCATAGCGCCAGTCAACCCACGCAGGTGCCCACTCGTAGTCTGGAATCCATATCCAGCCATAGTAATCATCAAAATACCATCTGCCATAGTGATACACAACCCTGCCGAAAGGTTCATGAGAATCCCAGTACCACCCCTGGCTGGTATAGAGCCAGTTCCCCCTTGAATACGGGGACCAGTCGAACCCGACAAACCCAGGCTGCCAAACAACGAGCCCGTCATTGAGTTCTATCCAGCTGCCATAGTTGTATAATTCGTCATAAAAGATGCCGAACGATACACTGGTGAGCGGAGCGTGTGCTTCTGTTTTCCCGGCAAATACTGCGAGAAAAAGAATTACTATTGTCAGTTTCAGCGTTTTCATTTTGAACCTCCAGATTTTAACATTGTTATACAAAATGAGTGCCAAACTTTTTCTTTCTTTTTTGAGCCTTTTTCAGGGTTTGGTACTATTAAAGTGTCTATTTTTAACTACACAATGAAACTATCGTAAACACGGAGCTTAGATGTATTCGATTATTACAAAAGATGGAAGACTGGAAAATGCATTTACATACCAGCAATTTATGGAGCTAGCAAAACAAAAAGCAGAAGCCGTTACTCAGGGGAAACAAGTTTCAGAGGACCCATCTCAGGATGAGCATCGCCCGCTGAATATACAACGGGCAGGCAGAGTGGAGAAAACCACTGAACTGACCCCCGAACTGGCTGAAATAGTGCAAAAAATTGATGCAACCCAGCACTGGGTAGTTATTACTGAGGATTGGTGTGGTGATTCTGCTCAGAATTTGCCAGTGCTACACATGATCGCATCCGCAAACCCCATCATCAGGTTTTCAATCCTGGAAAGGGATAAAAACCCAGATCTGATCGACATGTATCTTACCAATGGTACCAGAAGCATCCCCATCCTGGTGGCATTCAACGAAACCGGTGAGGAGATTTTTAAGTGGGGACCCCGCCCTGCAGCAGCAGCTGAGATCATCAGGCAGGCAAAAGCCGAAGGTCTGGAAAAAGAGGAGATGTATAATAAACTGCACCTGTGGTATGCCAAAGACAGGGGAAAACACCTTCAGGCAGAATTTGTGACACTTTTGAAAAGTCTGAGGTAATCAGGTCACCACGATGCATTCAAACTTTATCCCCCTGAAAGTTCATGAGGTTATTCAGGAAACCGAAGACTCTGTGAGGATTTTGCTGAAAGACGAGGAGAACAAAATCAGCAGTTTTTCCCCGGGTCAGTTTATCACCGTCACCATTCCCACAGGAATATCTGAGGTAAAGAGGAGTTATTCCATCTTTACCACTCCTGACCAATTACCCATTCTCGGTATTGCTGTTAAAAAGATTCCAGGGGGACTCATCTCCCCCATCATGGATTCACTCATCAAAAAAGATGCGGTACTGCTGGCTCTTCCCCCGGCTGGAAGGTTTACTTTTGACCAGTTAAAGGGCAACGACAAGCACCTTTACTTTTACGGTGCCGGTAGCGGTATTACACCGCTCCATTCCATGATCCGCTCCGCCCTGCTCAACCAGCCCGGGGTAAAGATCACCCTGCTTTATTCAAACCGAAATGAGAGTACAGTGGTACTTGGCACTCTACTGGAAGAACTGAGAAACCAATATTCTGACAGATTCAGGATAGTATACTTCTTCTCACGGGCAGAATCACCAACAATCGGGAGAGCCGGCAGAATTGATGCATCAGCCCTGAACGAAATTCTTGCAGAATCTGAAAATGGGGCAATTCAAACCGCAGATCACTTCCTTTGCGGACCCAGTGGACTGATGAATGAGATCGGGAAGACCCTGATTGAGAGAGGGGTAAACAAGAACCTCATTCACAGAGAATACTACGGTCTGACGGTTTCACAGGATTATCTTCAATCAAATGCTGCTGACCATGAGGTAACCATTATCATTGAGAATACTTATTACAGGGTAATGGTAAATGCAGGAGAAAGCATTCTTGAGGCAGCTCTCCGATCCGGGCTTGACCTGCCGTTTTCCTGTATGTCGGGCAGTTGTGCCTCATGCCGGGCGAAGCTGTTAGCAGGTCAGGTAACACTGGTTGACCAGTCCACGTTATCGGATGAGGAGATAAAGGCAGGCTTCTGTTTAACCTGTGTGGGGTACCCACTCAGTGACGATGTAATAATCGATTATGATGATTACGAACTCTGAACCTCGTCAGCCATTGGTTCTTTGACACGGGTAAGCAGGAGCATACCCACAACGAAGAAGGCAACGAGAGAAATGATGGCAGACCTTTGAGAACCTGTAAGTGATGAGATCAGACCGAAGGTAAGAGGCCCGATAATGGCTGAACTCTTGCCAAAGAAGGAGAAGAATCCAAAAAATTCTGTTTTTTTGTCGAATGGCACTAGCTTTGACATCAGTGCCCTGCTGGTTGACTGGCTTGCGCCCATGGCGGCACCTGCCAGGAAGCCCACCACGTAGAACATCTCCTTTGATTCCACTGTATAGGCAATAGTAACGGTCACGATCCAGAGTATCAGTGTGAGCATGAGTGCTGGTTTCTGCCCTGTTGTATCAGCAAGGGCTCCAAACCCAACAGAACCTATGATAGCTGTTATTTGCACAGCCAGGAAGAAGAGGATCAGGTCGGTTTCCGTAAAGCCGAGGGTTGTGGAAGCGTAATTACCAGCAAAGAAGATTACTGTGTTAACACCCTCGATATAAAAGAAGAATGCGAGGAGAAAGAGTGCAAGATTTTTGTTCCCTGGCAGGTTTTTGAGAGTGGAAAACACCCTGCCTACCCCAACCTTTATGAAGGAGACGGACGTATCATACTTCTTCTTCCGCTCATGCAAAAACAAGAATAAGGGAGCAGAAAAGAGCAGGAAGAACAGGGCGGTAACGGGGAATGCAGATGAGTAATTCTGCGATTCTATAAAGGGAAAAACTAACCCAAGTGATGCAAGTGAACCCACGTAACCTGCCGCAAAACCGTAACCGCTAACCCTTCCAAAATTTTTCGGACTGGTGATTTCAGGCAGGAAAGCATCATAGAAGATTAACCCAGCCTCGAAACCTATATTTGCCAGTACAAAAAAGAGTATTCCAATGGCAATATCTCCTGGTCCTACCAAAAACAACAGAGAAGTAAACAGAACACACAGGAGCGTAAAGAAGAGCAGGAATGGCTTTTTCTGTGATGTGTAATCAGCAATTGCACCCAGCGTCGGGGCAATCACTGCTGTGACCAGCATTGCCAGGCTGATACTCAGACTCCAGTAGAAATCACCAAGCGGGTCTCCGCTTACTACGGTTTTTTTGAAATAGACTGCATACAAAAATGTCACGACAATTATGGAAAAAGAGGTGTTGGCAAAGTCATAGAGTGCCCAAACAAAGATGTTGGAACGCTCTTTCCTCTTTTCCAAAGACATATCCATCAGTTTTTCTTAGGTCTTCCTAGTGTTGAGTCAATCAGCCCACGCCCCATTTTGGGGATTGTACCCAGTCTGGTGGCTTCAATCAGGTACTTATCCAGCACACCATTAATAAATTTACCTGAACTCTCGGTACTGAATTCTTTTGCTATTTCAATGATTTCGTTGATAGTCACTTTTGGAGGAATATCAGGGAAGTAAAGAAACTCACAGATACCAAGACGGAGCAGCAGCCTGTCAAGCATTGCAATCCGGTCGAACTCCCAATTGGAAACTTTTTTTTCGATTTCTTTGTCGATATCCTCACGGTGTAATAGGGCTTTACTGACGAGGTTGGTAAAAAACTCTCTGTCATCGGGATTGTCAACTTTAAGGAGATATTCTTCGGAAAGACGTTCAAATCCACCTGGATCAAGTTCACGTGCATAAAGGAGCTGCAGAGCCATCTCGCGGATTTCTCTGCGCTTTGATTTTTTTATTTTTTTCATACAATTCTGATTCTGAAAGATGCGTTGCAATATATTGACACCGGCACCCATTTCCAAGGAATAGAGCAAGAAAATGGGGGGATTGAATTACTGAGAAGGCACTCACTTAAGGCCGAACAGCCAGAACATGAGGAGAGAAACGGCCTCTCTGGACTGATAAAAGAGCATCTCACCTAATTCGGTA
>JAEXTR010000005.1 GCA_023406915.1 Bacteroidota bacterium | reverse complement strand
CTGAAATTAGTGAAGAAAAGTTTCGAAACCAAAGACCAAATGACCGGCAGTTGGGAAAGTCCCGAAAATGACGAAAAAATAATGGTATGCTCTCCCTTCTGAATTGATTAAGGATGTAAACTTTCCTACATTTGTTTTCCGTGTTTATTTAATTTATCGGTGCAAAATGAAACTTACCGACCTTCTCAAAAAAGAGATGATCGTCCCCGAGCTGAAAGGTGAAGGGAAAGAGGATGTAATCAACGAACTAATCGACCTCTTTAAAAACGACCCACGCGTTGATGATATTGAAAGAGTCCGTGCCGCAGTGATGGCGAGGGAAAACATTATGTCAACAGGTGTGGGAAAGAACTTTGCAATCCCTCACGGTAAAACCGATGCTGTTGATGATGTGCTTTGCGCATTCGGCAAAACTTCCAAGGAAATTGAATACCAGTCACTTGATAATCAGCCAGTCCATCTCCTCTTCCTGCTGGTTGGTAAAGAAAATCAGGTCAGCTTACATATCAAACTGCTCAGCCGGATTTCCCGGATGATGACCCGCGATGACTTCAGGACCCAGCTTCTTGAAGCTAAAACTCAGGACGAAATCTTCGAGCTCTTCAAGCAGGAAGAAGAATCCTTCTTCGATTTATAACCGGAACGCTACTGTATGATCAAAGCTATTACCGGTACCAGGGATACCCTTCCTGAGGATATGCCCGTTTGGTACAGGATTGAATCTTCCGTTCGGTCTCTGTTCAGTACTTATAATTATCAGGAAATCAGAACTCCTGTTTTTGAAGAAACTGCCCTCTTTAAACGGGGTATTGGTGAAGACACCGATATCGTAAGTAAAGAAATGTATAGTTTCACAGACCGGGGAGATACCCATATGACTCTGAAACCTGAAGGGACAGCTCCGGTTGTCCGGGCGTATATCGAGCATGCTCTCGGCTCAAAGCAGCCGCTGCAAAAACTCTTTTATATTTCCCCGATGTTCCGTCAGGAACGCCCGCAGGCGGGCAGATTGCGTCAGTTCCATCAGTTTGGTGCTGAGGCACTTGGGTCTAAGGCTCCACAGCTGGATGCAGAGATGATCATCATCGCATACAACCTCCTGAAGTCGTTTGGACTCAATTCACTGGAGGTCTGCGTAAATTCACTCGGTAAGCCAGAAACACGTGAACAGTATAAGGCTGAACTCCGCAATTACCTGGCTGATAAATTGCATGGGCTTTCCACCGAAAGTAAAAAACGGTATGAAACTAATATCCTCAGGCTCTTTGACAGCAAAGAATCCGCAGACATAGAAATTATGAAGGATGCGCCTCTGCTCATTGATTACCTTGATGACGAGGATAAGGAGCATTTTCAGGTGGTTACTTCACTGCTTCAGCAGGAAAACATTCCCTTTAAAGTTGAGCCAAGACTCGTCCGCGGTCTCGATTATTATACAAAAACCACGTTTGAAATTATTTCAGGCAGTGTTGGCTCTCAAAGCGCTCTGTGCGGTGGTGGCAGATATGATAATCTTATCGAGCAGCTGGGCGGACAACAAACTCCGGGTGTAGGTTTTGCCGCTGGCATCGAACGCATTATCCTTGCCCTTCAGAATGAGAACGCTCTGCAGACAGATGCCCCCAAACTGAGTGCCTACCTCATCAGACTCGAGGAAGAACGGGCACCGTTCGTATTCGGACTTGCACAACAGCTCAGAAATGCCGGTATCAGTGCTGATTTTGATTACCATGCCCGAAGCATCAAAGCACAGATGAGAGAGGCAAACCGCCTGGGAGCAAAAGTTGTACTCTTCTGTGGTGGTAATGAATATGCCGCCGGTACGGTAGCAATAAAAAGAATGAGCGACGGAACCCAGGAAACTGTCCCATTTGGCGGGATTATCAACACCATTACAAAACTGATCGGATAAAGTATGCCACTGCGTAAGCAAAACGATGTGCCGAAAGTCCCTAAGACGAGAAAAAAAACGATCGATAAAGCTCTCAGCGCAACGCCGGCAAAGAAAGTTGCCGAGATGGAATACGCAGTCAGGCTCTTTTTCCGGTATGATGCAATTCTTGATAAACAGTACTATGTGATTGCCGTGGCGACCGTGAAGGAGTTCAGCAGTCTCAATTATGAAGTCAGTGTGGATGTAAGAAAAGCCAAGGATACTATTGACATCAGTATTCTCGGGTTGAATACCCGTCAGGTGTACCTTGTGGAGCCAAAACCCGCCTACTCTGAGCTCTTGTTTCAGGATTTGTTTGGTAAGTATACCGTGAATGTGATCAAGCAGGATGGGAGTGTTAATTCTGCGGTTGTAGAGTATAATATCTATAAAAAAGAGATTGAAATACTCGAAACTTTTCTACCAGAAAAGAAAAACAACAGACTTTTTACAACATTCTCAGTTGCCAAAGACCTTTTTACCTTCCAGGATAAATAACCATGATACCGGAATTATTCCACATTGGTCCGCTAACGGTGTACAGCTACGGTTTAATGCTTGGGATATCTTTTGTCGCTGCAAGCTTTTTCTTAACAAAAGAAATTAAGCGCAGGGGGCTTGATCCCAATATCGCAACCGAAGTAACACTTCTTGCAATGGTTTTCGGTGTGGTAGGGTCTAAACTGTTCCATCTCTTTAATTATTGGGACGCTTTTCTGGCGAATCCATTCCATGAGGCTTTTTCTCCCGGAGGGCTGGTTTTCCACGGTGGGCTTATCCTTTCTGTAGTGGCGATATTTATCTATGCCCGCAGAAAAAAAATCCCTTTTCTTTTTATTGCAGATGCGGCTTCTCCTTCGCTGATACTTGCGTATGGTATTGGCAGAATCGGATGTCACTTATCCGGGGATGGTGACTATGGTCTTCCCACAAACCTCCCCTGGGGTACGAACTACGAAAACGGTATCGTAAAGCCCTCTCTGCTGTTTGAACGCTCTGACTATTTGAAAGCACTTTACCCGGATGGTATTCTGGATAGCACTCCACTGCACCCAACCCCCATTTATGAGTTTCTTGCTGCACTGGTGATTTTTGGACTATTGTGGAAGCTGCGTACCAAAAATCAGCCCATTGGCAGATTATTTATGATGTACCTGATTCTGGGTGGTGGTTCACGTCTTCTGGTGGAGTTTATCAGGTTGAATCCTCCCATGTTTCTGGGGTTGACTGAAGCCCAGGTGATTGCGGCAGGTATGATCATCCTTGGTACACTTGGCTTTACCTATCTTACAAAGAATCCCCACGCAATTCAGTACACACCGCCAGCGAAAACTGGAAAAGAACCGAAGAAAAAATGAGAGCAGTTTGCGGACGGAAACCCGTGATCGAAGCCCTCAGCGGTGGTGAAGCAATAGAAAAAATCTATCTTCTTTTTGGGCAGCGCGGGGAGGTAATTGATAAAATCAGGATAGAGGCGAAACGGAAGAATATTCCGGTCACTCAGCTTCCCGCAGATAAATTTAACAGATTAGGTGTCACTGCGAACCATCAGGGGGTTATAGCAGTCCTTCCATCCCAGAAAACAGAATCACTCGAATTTTTATTAGAATACTCATTACAGCGTCATAGGCTCCTTGTTGCCCTTGATTCCATTCAGGATCCACATAATGTTGGTGCAATCATCCGTTCGGCAGAGTGTGCAGGTGCAGATGGACTGATCATTACCCGGCATAACTCTGCACCGCTGAGCGATACCGTGAGTAAGGTTTCAGCAGGTGCAATCAATCATCAGAAAATCGCTGTAGTTAATAACCTGGTGCGCTCACTCGAAGAGGCGAAAAAGGCAGGGTTTTGGATAACCGGTGCCATGCTCAGTGAAAAAGCATTACCATACACTGAGATTGACTTCTCCCTTCCTACGATTATTGTGGTGGGCAATGAGGAATCAGGTATCCGAAAACTAACATCCGAAAAATGTGATTTCCTAGCATACATCCCCATGCAGGGTAAAATCCAGTCATTGAATGTATCTGTTGCCACCGGTATCTTCTTGTTTGAAGTGCTTAAGCAACGCACACATAAAACCCCATAATCTGAAAAGACCCATTTTTTATCCCTGTGTTGAAAATCATTGGAGTTCAAAATTGATATTCCTACATTGATTTGTGTTATTATCCCATTCTACGTATCAAAACCGAGGTAACTATGCCACACAGAAAAGGCAGTTCAGGCTTATTGCTGCTTTTCGCATCACTCTTTTTTGTCTCATTTTTTATAAGCGGCTGTGGAGCTTCAATGGAATCACTGGTATCAAAGGCTGATGCACCCTTAATGCAGGCTGTCAATGGAGCACAGGATGATCAGATCATCGCGGTATTTGTAAGGACATCTGAATTAATCGATGCCGGAAAACGTGCAGAAATCGAATCAAAAGGTGTACTGATCCGCTCACTCCAGAGTGACCTCTTCACCGCCGAAGGAAGTAAATCAGCCCTCATGAAGCTTGCTGAGCTCCCTTTCGTTTCCCGTATGGAGCTACCACAGACTTCACTGCCGAAATAAATGTCACCGTTTTTGTAAAAGGAGAATAACTATGAACAGATTTTACACACTCATCCTCACATTGTTGTTCGCATCTACCTTACTGGCACAGCCGGTTATGATCGGCGGACTGAACCGGATCAATGATGCCAATGGCGTTCTGGTTCAGGGTAGTGCCGCTGAAAGCTCTCAGCAGGATAAAATGGATTTTGGACTCAGATACCTCCTCAATAATCAAAGAGTCCTTACAGAAATCGCTGAAGCGGGCAAGACAATCGATTTTACCATTGAATCCTCAGGCAGGATTTTTGTACCCCTGTTTATTCATGCAACCGATCTGTCCCGTGCTGAAAGTGCGGTTTTAAATATCGGTGGTATGGTCAGCACAAAGATTGGTGATATTATGGTAGCAAGGGTTCCGTTGGACCTTCTCACCACTCTTGAAAAAGAGTATTCTGTTATCAGAATGGAAGCCAGTTACGTGCGGCAACCCGTACTGAATGTAAGCCACAAGGAAATCAAGGCTGATCAGGTTCATTCTGGTGTTGGGCTTCCCTCCGGATACAAGGGCTCTGGTGTTGTGGTTGGTGTGCTGGATTCAGGTATTGATTGGAAACATGTTGACTTCAAGGGTAGTGATAACACAACCAGGATCAGATATCTGTGGGATATGTCAGGCACCACAAATCCTCCTTCAGGCTACTCCTATGGTCGGGAATACACGAAGTCACAGATCGATGCAGGTCAGTGCTTTCAGATCGATGGTGATGGCGGAGGCGGACATGGCACCCACGTGGCTGGCACTGCTGCCGGCAGCGGGAAAGCAAATACTTCCTATCTGGGGGTTGCACCAGAGGCAGACATCATTTTTGTAAAAGGAATGCGTTCCCACACTTCCAGTGGTGGTTTTGCTGATGCTGATGTGGTTGACGGATGCTCCTACATTTTCAACAAAGCGGCACAGATGGGTAAGTCTGCTGTGATTAACCTCAGCCTCGGTGGTCATTTCGGTCCGCATGATGGCACAAGTTTGTATGAGCAGTCACTGTCAAACCTGACAGGAAACGGTAAAATTATTGTGGCTGCAGCCGGAAATGAAGGGAATGATCAGATTCACCTTAGCTACGCAACATCCGGCAGCAATTTTGCAACCTCGAAGAGAACCTTTTGGGTAATTCCTCAGGGTAACACCACTGGTCTTATTGATGCCTGGTATCAACCCGGTAACATTTCGTTCGGACTAGCTGCCTATGATAACAGTCTGAATCTGATCGGATACACTAACCCCATCAGCGCAGGACAGCAGATTCAGGATGTTGCTTTCACCGTTGGTGGCACAACGTATGGCTGGGTAACCATTGATGCAACTGCCCAGGCGAATCCGAATGGTGCAAGACGCGTGATTGTGTATCTTGATAGCCACAGCGGACAGGTCAATATCAGTAATGTCTATTGGGCACTGTATACGATTGGAACCGGTACCTTTGATGCATGGATTGCCCGCGGCGGTTACTTTACAACCGATTCCAACCCAGGATTAGGAATCGTGCCCGGTGATAACAATAAGTCAATAGGTATGCCAGCCACTGGAAACAGTATCATTGCAGTCGGAAGTTACGTTACCAAAACCCAGTGGGTTGATATTGATGGTAACACCTGGAACCAGGGTGGCAATCCCACGATCAATAGCATCTCCGGTTTCAGCAGCCTTGGTCCTTCACGGGATGGCAGGGTGAAGCCTGATATTACTGCGCCGGGTGAGGTGATTCTCGCAGCGCTCTCCAGTGATCTCACCATCGGCAATGGCGTGCAGCGTCAGGAAATTTTGCAGGGCGGCAAACACAAAAAAATGCAGGGCACCAGTATGGCAGCTCCGCATGTTACCGGTGTAGTTGCGCTTATGCTGAACAGGAACAGTTCGTTGAACTATACGCAGGCGGTTTCTACCCTGAAAAGCACTGCACGTGCTGATGCATTCACCGGACAGGTACCCAATAACACCTACGGAAGTGGCAAGGTGAATGCCCTTGCAGCAGTACAATCCACCAGTGGCGGCGGCGGTGGTATAGCCACGATCTTTGAGAATAAGTTTGATGCTGATCCGTTCCCGGGTAATGGCTGGACTCATACCATCACCAATCAATTTTATACCTGGCAGCGTGGCAATCCGCAGAACAACAATTTTAATACAGTTGATCCAACCAGTGTTACCTCTGCCATTTGTCCATGGATCGCACAGAATCAGGATGAGTGGATCATCTCTCCAGCATTCTCATTGGGTGCTGGTCAGGCAACTCTCTCCTTCTATGCTGGTTATAATCCCCAGTGGATTAGTGGTGCTACCCTGAAAGTGCACATTTCAACGAATGGTGGTGCAAACTGGACATTGTTGTGGGAACTCCCCGCTGGCAATCCTGGATGGGTGTGGAAGCCGTACACACTCGATCTGACTTCATACGGAGGCGGGTCAAATCTGAAAATCGGGTATCAGTATATCGGTAATGATGGTGACCTGATCGGTATTGACAATGTCAAACTGCAGGGATATCTGCCAAACAGTGTGATCAATCAGGGTGCATCCGATGTACCGACTGAGTTTCAGCTACATCAGAACTATCCCAATCCGTTTAACCCTACCACAACGATACGCTTCGCTGTGCCTCAGCAATCAGGTGTCAGTTTAATGGTATACGATGCGCTTGGTCAGCAGGTGCAGGAATTGGTCAATGAAGATATGGCTCCCGGTACTTACTCGGTTGATTTCGATGGTGCAGGGCTTTCCTCAGGATTATATTTCACCGTACTCCGTGCCGGTTCAGTGACCCTGACCCGCAAGATGATGCTGGTGAAATAATCATTGTTTTCCCTTTTCAGCCACCCTTGGGATAACCGGGGGTGGCTTTTTTTTAAGTGAACAATCAGACATTCAGAGCTGTGCCCTGACTCACTGACAGGGAGGATGCCCTTCAGCATTAAACCTATCGGGGTGGCCAGGTGTCAAACAGAAGATAATCTTTATCCACATTCATTGACTTTAAATGAGAATATCGTTACTCCCCCTATTTCTGTTCCTCACGCTTTCAGTGTACTCACAAACCCTTTACTTCCCCCCGATGACGGGGAATAACTGGGAAACCGAATCACCATCCGTTTTAGGATGGAATGCCGACAGTCTGAATGCATTAAGAACTTTTCTGGATGCAAATGACACAAAGGCGTTTATTGTGCTTCATAATGGAAGAATGGTAACAGAATGGTATTTCGATAGTTTTACCGCTGACAGCAGCTGGTATTGGGCATCTGCGGGTAAAACCTTAACAGCTCTCTTAGCAGGAATACTTCAGAGTAAAGGATTCTTTTCCATCAATCAGAAAACCTCCGACTTCCTTGGTTCAGGATGGACATCCCTGCCGGCTGCGAAGGAGAGTCTTATCACAATAAGAAATCAGCTCACCATGACCACCGGTCTGAAGGATGATGTTTTAGACCGTGATTGTACACTACCGGAATGCCTGCAATATACAGCAGATGCCGGAAACCGCTGGGCATATCACAACGCACCCTATACGCTGCTGGAAAAAGTCATGGAGCAGGCTACGGGGAAGACAAGAAACCAACTCACGCAGGAGTATGTGAAAGCAAAAACCGGTATGACAGGGTTATGGTTTCAGCAAGGGTATAATAATGTCTTTTTTAGTAATGCACGGAGTGCTGCAAGATTTGCTTTGCTCATCATGAATAAGGGATTATGGAATGTGGATACCGTCCTTCATGATAACATCTACTTTGAAGAAATGGTCAATACTTCTCAGCAACTGAATAAATCGTATGGATATCTGTGGTGGTTGAATGGTAAAGAAAGTTATATGATGCCTCAACTCCAATTTGTGTTTAACGGGTCCGCCATTCCCACTGCACCCGCAGATTTGTTTGCGGGTTTGGGAAAAAATGACCAGAAAATTTATGTGATCCCTTCAAAAAGACTTTGTGTGATAAGGTTTGGGAACACAACCGGGACGACTCCACTTGCACTCTCCGGTTTTGATAACCAGTTGTGGGCTCGCATTGCCAATCTTTCTCAGCCCTCCACAATTGATGAACCATCTCCCCCGGATATTTTTAAACTGCATCAGAATTATCCCAATCCATTCAATCCCACAACTACCATACACTTTGATATACCGCAAAAGTCAGGAGTCAGCCTGATCGTATACAATGCACTTGGTCAGCAGGTGCAGGAACTGGTCAGTGATGATATGGCTCCCGGCACCTACTCAGTTGATTTTAATGGTGCATGGCTTTCCTCAGGATTATATTTCACGGTACTTCGTGCCGGTTCAGTGACCCTGACCCGCAAGATGGTGCTTGTGAAATAAGAGACATTTCTGGCGGAGATGATTGATAAACCAATTTCAGGTGAGCTGGTAGCTTGCCAGATCACCTGAATGGTAGTACGAAACTCAGATTACACTTTTTTCTACAATCCAAAAAAACTTATCATAGCCTGGGCATAGAAACAGCGTTTTCCCTTCTTTGAATGCTGCGTCCCTCCCTTTCAATAGGATCGTATTTGTCAGCATGGCTGCAATAACAGCTTTCAGGTCATCCATTTCCGGTGATACGCAGTCTGGGTAACCTGACTTGATCATCTCTTCGTATAATTCTTTAAACTGATTGTAATCCTTTTGGAGTGCCTCAGGAAACTGTTGTGTTGCTACGGTAAACTTACCATCTCTCAAATGATAGATAACGACCGGAAACTGTGACGCAGCAAAGCTGGTGAATTCGTATGCAAGATTCGTATTGGCAGTGATCAATTCCTTGATGCCATCACCATTCAGGTCGCGGATATCGAATGGAATATCATTGGTACTGATGATACCTGATACCCGCGGGTTGGCTTCATCTCCGTACACGACCATATATTCATCACAGCAATGCGCACCTCCGGTAAAGGCGTTGATCAGCAGTTCACTTTTCTTGTCGCCATTCAAATCAATCCTTTTTATGATGAATTCAATCCCCTCCATAGTGCTTACTATGCTGCCGTCTTTTTTCCGCTTCACGGAAAGAGTTGAGTAATCTTCTTCAGTTGTGGTGATATACCATTCACCATACCGCTCCACAGCCTTCTCCCCGGGCAGAAGTTTCAGATCAGAAACCTGAATCGGGGCGGATTCCTCAGTTGCTGTAACCGTGTCTTTCGCTTCCGGGATCGTGACTGGTGGTGCTTCCCTCTGCATCATTTGGTAACTGACCACACCCAGCAGAATCAGCACTAAAAATGAAATGATAATCACAGGTCTTTTCAAAATTGGCTGTGCCATAATACCTTCCTTCTAAAGTGATGTGTGCAGCTTTCCGTACCTACATTCATTTTTCATCATAAAAGTGATTTGGTCCTTTGACCATTCGGTTGTTGAAATCCTTTATTATTCTTATATCCATTCCCTCATATATCAGTAGACCTTCGTGCCAATCACTTTTCGAAGTTGTAATGCCAAACTCAAGGTCTTCAATACTGGTAATCTTTCTGGGGGGAGAGAAGTCGGTGATGAATTCACCATCGGGATCAATCAGTGCATCCTGAAGGGTATCCTGATCAATCATTCTGGATAGGACTGCCTGCCCGTTGCGGAAGTCCTGAGTCACAAATGGCTCATCAAACATTCTTACTACTCTTCCTTCTGTATCAATGATATACGTATTCATTCCCTCGGTCGCAAATGCACGGTCTTCCGAAAAATCGTTGCCGATGATGAATTTCAGTGGAGTAATCAGATTGCCTGACCGGTCGATGTATCCAAAATACTTTTGAAAACGAACCAGTGCCCGGTCACAAAAGAACTGCCCCATCCAATTGTATGGAAGCCGGGTAATCGTGCCATCCATGAGCTGGAGTCCAGGAACAAGCTCTCCTTTCCGCTTTGTATACACGATTGCAGAACCATTTACGAACTCACCTTGAATCATACGCTATAAATTCCTTCAATTGTTTTCAGAAATATAGAGTCCCCCCGGCAAAATCAAAGGATCACCCCGTGATACTATTTCACAGTTCACGGCTTTGTGAAAAGTTTATCTGCACGCCTCCGGCATCCTGACCATATATTTCTCTGGTTCGGGGAGGGGAGTGAATCCGTATTGACTGTACAATCCATGCGCATCTGCGGTTGCCAGCATCCACTTAGCGTTCTGCAATCCCTCAATTTGCAGCAGAAACTGCATCAGAAATTTTGATAATCCTTTGCCCCGGTGTTCTGCAAGAATAAAAACATCGGCAAGATAAGCGAACCTTGCGCCATCAGTGATGACTCGTGCGAAGCCAACCTGCTGTCCGGCATGATACACACCGGCACAAATTGACCCTTCTATAGATATACGCAATGCATCCTCAGTCAGGTTTCCACCCCAGTAGGAATGGCTGAGGAAATGAAACACTGTGTCAAAATCAAGCCGATGCTTATCGGTACTGAATTCATAACCTTGAAACGCTGCCTCGTAGGTCCTCATGGCTTGCTCCATCAATTGTTATCTCTTAATACGTGCAATGATTTCCGGACGGTGCAATTCCTTCAATGCATCGTTCGCAATCCATCGTGCAGGTTTAGTGCCCTGTAGCAGAATCCGCTCGCAACAGGCGATCGCCTCATCACGCAAAAAATGGCTACGCTTCCCAATCTGCCTGATTCCCCAGTTCACTGCCTTCTTTACAAAATTCCGCTCATCGTACGCATGCTGTTCTGTGAGGGGTAATAGATCTGCAAACATCTGATCATCATGCTTCTTCAGGTGAACGGCACCGGCGGCGATCATGGTGAATCCTGCCCGCTTCTGAAATGTTTCGGTGCGGTTACACCAGTCAAGCACAGTTTTCATATAGTCCGGGTGATACACAAACATGTGCATACAGCTCAGGTCAGTCACATCCCATGAATCAAACTGCTGCACCCACTCTTCCATTTGCGCAGTGGTAACCTTTTTGGGATCATCAATTACAATCGCCAGTATCCTCGCCTCATGATATCCGGTTGCAAAAAGTGACAATGCAAGTTCGTGATCCTTTTTAAATGGTTTGCCTAGTTTGCGCAGTTCAGTGACGGATACACCAAATGCATGTTCGGTGT
>JAEXTR010000392.1 GCA_023406915.1 Bacteroidota bacterium | reverse complement strand
TGAAATCGGTGAAAGAGTGCTGGGAAGCGGATTCAGTCAGGGTACAAATATCATGACCGTATCGGACTTGCGCAGCATGGAAGCCATCGTCAATGTGGATGAAAATGATGTAGTGCATATTACGATTGGTGATACCGCACGCGTAAAGATTGATGCATTCGGGAATAAGGAGTTTCGTGGAGTTGTAAAGGAAATTGGGAACAGTGCCATTACTTCTGGTATGAATACCAATGAGCAAGTAGTGAATTTTCAGGTTAAGATTAAGCTGATTGATTTGGACCCAAACCTGCGTCCCGGTATGTCTTGCAACGCATCCATTGAAACAGAAACAAAATCTAATGTCATATCCGTACCCATTCAGTCTGTAACCGCCAGAAAAATGGATAAGGCCCCTGCTGAATCAGGTGACGGCGTACTGAGTGTCAAAACCGAGAAAAAGGGTGATGACGAAGTTCAGGAAATCGTATATGTGATAGAAGGCGGCAAGGCGAAGAGTGTGAATGTAGTATCCGGCATCAGTGATAATAGTTTTATAGAGATCAAAGAAGGGCTGAAGGAAGGCGCTGAGGTCGTTTCCGGAAGTTACCAGGCAATATCCCGCGAGCTTTCTGATGGTGCCATCGTGAGGGTTGAAAACACCAAAGGCGCTCCGAAAAAGTAACTATTGAAAGCAAGAAGCAATGAACATCATTAATATCGAACACATTCAGAAGGTGTATAAGATCGGGACAGAAGAGGTCTACGCCCTTCGTGATGTATCCGTGCGGATTGACGCAAATGAGTACGTCGCGATCATGGGCCCCTCGGGTTCTGGTAAATCCACGTTGATGAATATGCTGGGTTGCCTTGATACTCCCTCATTCGGCAAGTACGATTTTGAAGGAGTCAGCGTCAGCAATATGAGCGACAATGACCTGGCAAGTATCAGGAATAAAAAGATCGGATTTGTGTTTCAGACATTTAATCTGCTTCCACGTTCTGATGCCCTCCACAATGTTGAACTACCCCTGATCTATGCTGGAATCAGCGGCAGCAAGAGGAAAGATATGGCGAGGCAGGCACTTGAAAATGTTGGGTTGGGTGACCGTATGCACCATAAACCCAATGAACTTTCCGGTGGTCAGCGCCAGCGCGTAGCCATTGCCCGTGCATTGGTAACAAACCCGTCCATTATTCTGGCTGATGAGCCTACCGGTAATCTTGATACCAAGACAGGTGAAGAGATTATGGCGCTTTTTGCAGAGATTCACCGCAAGGGAAATACTATCATATTAGTAACCCATGAGGAGTACATAGCAGAACATGCGAACAGAATCATCAGGATCAGAGATGGTCTGGTTGAACGTGACGAAATGAATACCAACAGGATTATTCCTGAATTGCAGAAAACCAGCGCAGCGATGCAGTAACCAATTGTATGAGGTGCAAGAATGTCTTCATTTCTCTATGAACTGAAAGAAGGTTTGCTGATAGCATTCCGTGCTGTGCGGGCAAATAAAATCCGTACTGCACTGACGACTCTGGGTATTGTTATCGGGGTCTCCTCAGTAGTGCTGATGTCTACCGCTATTAAGGGGATTGACATTGCCTTTAAGGACGGCATCAGTGCACTTGGTGCTGATGTGCTGTATATTGATAAGTGGCAATGGTTCTCTAATGTGGAATGGTGGAAGATACGGCAGCGTAAGAATCTGACACTTGAGGAGTATGATAAGTACCGCTCCATGGCGAAGCTACCCCTTGCATCGTCACCCACAATCTGGAGTATTGAAACGATCAAACAGGCTGAAAGATCTGTCGAAGGAGTGATGATTAACGGTTCTTCGGCTGAGTATCTTGAAACCACCAACTTCACCTTTTCCTCTGGCAGATTCTTTACTGAGGTTGAGGCAAACGGCGGGAGGTATGTTGCGGTGATCGGATCAGATATTGCCAATGAGCTTTTCCCTTCAGGGAATGCCCAAAACAGGACAATCCGGATTAAGGGATTTGAGTTTACGGTTGTAGGCGTGCTTGATCCGCAGGGAAGTTTTATGCTTGGGAATTTTAATCCTGATAAACGAGTTTACCTGCCAATCAAGGTTGTTCTGAAACATTTTATTAACTCATTTAACCGAAGCATTACCTTTGATGTCAGGGCACGGAGTGCTGACCTTGTTGAAGAAACCAAACAGGAAGCCATCGGTATTATGCGAAAGGTGCGCGGACTGAAGTACAACGAGGAAGATGATTTCTCAATCAATCAGCAGGAAGGATTGATGAGTAACTATAATTCTACAGTCGGAGTGATCCAGATTGCCGGATTGTTTATCACTGGTCTATCCCTTTTTGTTGGTGCTATTGGCATTATGAACATTATGTTTGTATCAGTAAAGGAGCGGACAAAAGAGATTGGAGTTCGGAAAGCGATTGGAGCGAAACGACGAACGATTCTGATGCAATTTCTGATGGAGTCTTCTGCAATCTGTTTGTTAGGAGGGTTACTTGGATTGCTGATTGCAGTACTGCTGAGTATGGTTGTGAATCAGTTTCTCCCCACCTCAGTACAGTTTGATGCGGTGATTATTGCCATTGGTATATCACTCCTGACAGGAATTGTTGCCGGACTGGCACCGGCGTATTCTGCTGCCAAACTTGATCCAGTAGAAGCGTTGAGGTATGAATAATGCAGATATTTGAAATTCTACGAATAGCCTTTCAATCATTGCGCGCCAATAAAATGCGTGCCTCACTGACCATAGTGGGAATAGTGGTTGGCATTTTCTCAATCATCGTGATCATGACAGTTATTACGATGCTTCAGAACTCAATTGAGAGCGGTGTTTCCCAGCTTGGAAAAAACACCTTTCAGATTCAAAAGTTTCCTGCGGTTCAGACCGGCGGACCGGGTTCACGTGCCAGGTTCCGGAACAGGGAGGATATCAAGATTGAGCATTACGACCGCCTGAAAGAAATGATGACAAATGCCAAATATATTGCTGCAGAACAGTGGCAGTTTGGCATTGTTGTGAAGTTTGGTAACAAACAGACAAATCCGAATGTGCAGATTTGTGGTGCCACGGCTGAAGCACCCCTGACGAATGACTGGAGTGTTGAGTCAGGAAGACTTATCAGGCAGACTGATGTTGAGCGGAGTAACGATGTTATTGTTCTTGGGCGTGATGTTGTTGATATGCTTTTCCCCAATATGGATCCGATCGGTAAAACAGTCAGGATGGACGGATATCCACTACTGGTTATTGGTGTGATTGAGAAGCAGGGACAACTGTTTGGTCAGAGTCGGGATAACTTTGCCATCATGCCTATAACATCTTTTCAAAGTCTGTATGGAAGAAGAAGCAGAAGTATTAATATCACTGTTTCATCTTACGACAAGTTTGATTACAATCAGGTAATTGAATCTGCTATTGGGCATATGCGAACTATCAGAAAAGTACCACCTGGTGAAGAGAATGATTTTGAAATCTTCAGCAATGAGTCTATACTCCAGGAAATAAACAATATCACACAGTATGTAGAATTGGGTGCAGTGGTAGTCTCTGCGATTGCACTACTGGCAGCGGGTGTTGGTATCATGAACATCATGCTGGTTTCGGTAACAGAACGGACGCGCGAGATAGGGATCCGTAAGGCTATCGGTGCCAAGAAATTGCAGATACTATTCCAGTTCCTGACTGAGGCAATCACGTTATGTATATTTGGCGGTATTGTTGGTATTGTAATGGGAGTGGGGGTCGGCAACCTTGCCGGCAGCTTCCTTGAAGCACAGATGGCGATACCCTATAACACGATTATTCTTGGGTTGTTTATTTGTGTCTTTGTGGGTATAGTATTTGGCACATATCCGGCAATAAAGGCAGCAAACCTTGATCCGATTGAAGCCCTGAGATACGAGTAAGCGAATCACACTATGTGAATTTAAGATGTGGAACCGGTTTAACCTGGTTCCACATTTTTTTTATCTCGCCGGATACCTCCAGATGTCACTCAAGATCTTTCCTGAACAGCTATCCAACAATCAGTGTAATCCACCACTTCTCACTTGAAATCAATCTGAACAACACTTACATTATTACCCAAAAAAGAAAACGGTTTGCTCTTCATCCTCCTTCTCATTGTATGTGTGGTGTCACCTGTATCAGCGCAGGAGATCTCCTCAGGCGTTCAGGTTACTGATTCCATCCCTGTACGTTTTGATAATTACTATGAGTTGTCTTCCGTTTCCATTGTACCCCACTCAGAGATAATACGGATCCGGGATCGGATTTTGCAGCCGGGTGAGTATACTCTGTATCCGGAAAAAACAGCTTTTTCACTCTCCGATACGCTGCCGTATTCGATCCTGGATACTGTTGTTATAACCTACCTGAGTCATTACAGTGCCCTGAAAAAAGAGTACAGGAAAAGAGCACTTGAGGTTGTAGTTGACCAGTATATGAAGGATACCATTTCACTTTCACGTCAGGTGACGAATCCTTACAGTTCTGATGCAATTTTTGGGAGTAATATTGAAAAGAGCGGAAGTATTGTTCGTGGTTTTACGATTGGTACGAACAAGGATCTCTCACTCCAGAGCGGGCTTCGGCTGCAGTTATCAGGAAAACTGTCTGATGATGTTGAAGTGGTTGCCGCACTTACCGATGAAAGCACACCCATCCAACCCGAAGGTAACACCGAGCGCCTTGATGAGCTGGACAAAGTGTTTATCAGAATCACTCACCCGCTGGCACAAGGCACCTTTGGCGATTATGACCTCATGAAACGCTACGGTGAATTTGGAGTGATCAACAGAAAGATGCAGGGATTGTTAGGGGAAACGAAGATCGGTCCATATGAAGGATTTGTATCCATTGCGAGTGCGCGGGGCAAGTTTAACACAAATCAGTTTCAGGGTATTGACGGGGTT
>JAEXTR010000353.1 GCA_023406915.1 Bacteroidota bacterium | reverse complement strand
ATGTAAAGTATATCGTTTCTGATCAACTGCTTGCAGCACCAGGCGATCCGCTTTCTCCGTATGCCCTGGCAGATTCAGCCGGTGGAAAGATGATCTATGAATTCAAAAATGCATTACCCAGAATCTACTTTGTTGATTCATTAGCCCTTGCCACCCCAATTGATGCACTGAACAAAATGATTGAACCAAATTTCGATGCAAAGAAACTTGCATTTGTTCATACCACTCTGCCCGCCGTTCAGAGACCTGACTCAACCGCATCAGTGAAGATTACGCGTTATGCAGACGAAATCATCACAGCTGATATTCATGCAACCGGAAACAATTTCCTGTTCTTCGGTGCCACATACGTTGGCAATGGATGGAAAGCTTCCATTGATGGGCAGGAGACTGAAATCCTCAGGACGAACCACAACTTTATGGGCATTGTTGTACCGGCAGGTAAGCATACAGTTACTTTTGAGTATGCACCTGTCAGCTTCGCCATTGCAAAGAATTTGTCATTCGGAATCAGCTATATTGTACTCATCGGACTTGCTGTATCAATAGCAATTTCTATTGTACGCAAAAAGAAAGAAGAGAAGCAGGCAGCATAGTTGGAAGATAAAAGCGAACCGCACAGTCCAGGAACCCGTATCCGGTTCGGCTCTGATGCGTTTAAGAAATACCTGGCAAATACTTCCTGGCTTTTTGCTGACAGGATAATCAAACTCATACTGACTTTGGTGGTCGGTATTTATTTGGTACGATATCTTGGTCCCAGTGATTTTGGGATACTCAGTTATGCTATCAGCTTTGTCGCATTGTTTGCCACCATTGCAACGCTGGGCATTGATAGCATACTTACCAGAGATTTGGTTAAGGACCCCCTTAGCGAACCCAGTCTGCTTGGATCTTCATTTGTACTTCGTGTCATAGGTGCAATTGCTGTACTCGTTCTGCTTGCGATTGCGGTTCTCATCACCAGAGATGATTCAGAAACCGTGACCATGATATTCATTCTGGGTGGGGTTACAGTATTTCAGTCGCTATTCGTTGTAGACTTTTTCTTTCAGGCGAAAGTGCAGGCTAAATTCACCGTAATCGTCCAGTCTACAGTGATCATTACCTCTTCCCTGATCAAACTACTGTTAATTTATATTCAGGCGTCACTGCTTTCTTTTGTGATTATCACTGCCATTGAGACCGTCCTGATTGGCACCGGTTTTCTTATCATGTACAAGGCAAAAGGGGGCAAGCCACTCTCATGGAGATTCGATAAGACATTGGCTATTCGTTTACTGAGAGACTCCTGGCCCCTCATTCTCTCTGGGGTGGTGGTTGCGATCTATGCAAAGATCGGACAGATACTCATAAAGAATATGCTTGGGAATGAAGAGATTGGATACTACGCAGCTGCGGTAAGACTTTGTGAGGCATGGTATTTTATTCCCATGGCGGTATCATCTTCTCTCTTTCCAGCGATTGTTAGTGCCAGAGAAACTTCAAAGGCATTGTATGAGAGTCGCATGCAAAAGCTCTATGATATCCTCGCATGGATATCAATTGTAATTGCTATTATTGTTACTCTGTTTTCAGAGGAAATCGTATCTATACTTCTTGGTAGCAAGTTTCTTCCCTCGGCACCCGTGCTTGTAATTTATATCTGGGCAGGTGTATCAACATTTCTGGGTGTGGCAAGCAGTCAGTATCTGGTAGCTGAGAATAAAACACGGCTTTCGTTCTACCGGACACTTGCCGGTATGGTCGCAAATATTATCCTAAATCTACTGTTCATCCCACAGTATGGAATTATTGGATCAGCATACGCTACTCTTATTTCTTTTTCAATAGCGACATTCGCAATTGCTTTAGAAAAAGAGTCATCGCATCACTTCGTGATGATGCTCAAATCGATCTTCTTTATTAATCTTTTTAAATTTGTGAAACTCGAATGGCAATCACGGTCACAGAAAAAATAGCAACTATCTTTCGATTGATGAAAGATACAAAGGCATTGCAAGCCCTTTTTACGCAGTACCACTCAGGATTTCTGATGGAAACAGGCTGGCTACAATCTTTCAGGACAAAATCTGCTTGTGATAAGAATGGCAGCCCCCTTCCCTGGGTTACTCTCCCTTTCGTGAGCTTTATAGAGGCACGGTTGACAAAATCAATGCGTATCTTTGAATTTGGTAGCGGTAACTCTACGCTCTATTTTGCACCTAGAGTGGCATCGGTATCTTCAGCTGAACATAATGCAGAATGGTTCTCGGCAATTACATCTAAAGCTCCTCGGAACGTTACATTGCTGAAGGTTGCTCAGGAGAATCCAGGACTGTATGCTGCTGCTTATGAACCAGGTGTGCTCTATGACCTGATACTGATTGATGCTCAACACCGTAATGAGTGTTGTTTGAGTGCTCCGGATCATCTTAGTATAAACGGCGTTATTGTACTTGATGATTCTGAGCGTGCTGAGTACGAGAAAGGCATTTCCCATCTGGCAAATCTTGGATTTAAGCGCCTTGATTTTTTCGGCATTGCTCCCGGTGTTTTATTCACAAAATGTACAACCGTTTTTTATCGCACTAATAATTGTTTGGGTATCTGAATGTGGAAATCATTAAAGAGAAAAGTTTATACAATACTCATTCCTTTCATCAGACTAAAGAGAATGATTGCCTGGAAATGGTATCTGGCATCAGCAAAAGAGATTAACCTTGTAGTGGGAGCTGGTGGAACCTCTTTCCCCGGATGGTTTTCGACTGATATTGACACATTGGATCTCACTAAGGAAAGTGATTTTGAAAGATACTTCAGAGACAAAAAGATTAACCGTGTACTTGCAGAGCATGTGCTGGAACACCTTACTGAGCAAGAGATACTAACTGCATTAAGATTAATTCATAAGTACTCATCCTTTGATGTCACTATCAGGATTGCAGTCCCTGATGGGTTCCATTCTGATCCGGTATACATCAACAAGGTTAAACCAGGAGGGACAGGTTCAGGGGCACATGATCATAAACATCTCTTCACCTACCTTTCGATGATCGAGCTTTTTTACAAGGCTGGGTTTACCGGAAACCCTGTTGAGTATTTTGATGAGCATGGTAAGTTTCATCAGGGATACACACATGATGATAAAGGCTATATTTCACGTTCCTTTATCAATGATGATAGGAACATGAGTGGAATGCCTCTATACACTTCTCTTATCATTGATTTCACGAAAGTGGAATAGCAGCCATGCCTGCCCCGATTGCTCTCTTTGCATATAAACGTGCCGATCATCTCAGGCAGGCAGTGGAATCACTGCTCAGGAATGCGGAGTGTAGTCAAAGCCACCTCTTTTTCTTTTCGGATGCCCCAAGAAAAAGGGATGATGAGGCAGCTGTAAAGGATGTACGCAGGTACATCGCTACAGTGAAAGGATTCGCCTCAGTAACCCAAATCGTCAGGGAACATAATCTCGGACTTGCAAAATCAATCATTTCTGGTGTATCTCAGATTCTTGCATCGTACGATCGTGTCATTGTTCTTGAAGATGATCTCGTGCTTTCCCCATACTTCCTTCGATACATGAATCAGGCATTAGATTTATATGCCAATGATGAGAACGTGGCGAGTATACACGGTTATGTGTATCCTGTGAAACCATTGTTGCCAGAAACATTCTTTATGAAAGGTACCGATTGCTGGGGGTGGGGAACATGGAAGCGAGCCTGGCGTCATTTCGAACCCGATGCTAAAAATCTGATCACCAAACTTGTTGACGCAGGGCTTACCTTCAGTTTTGATATGGATGGCTCAACCAATAATATGAGGATGCTGACGAATCAATCAAAAGGTTTAATAGACTCCTGGGCAATAAGATGGCACGCATCCGCCTATTTAAAAGGTATGTACACACTGTACCCTGGCACTTCGCTGGTGAATAACATCGGTGCTGATGGAGGGGGTACACATACAGATAAAACCCGTGCTTTTCATACTATAGTTTCGAATACCCCAATTGACATAAAAAGAATTCCTGTTGCAGAAAGCAAAGAAGCAAGACACGCTTTTATTCAGTACTTTAAAGCAACAAAGCCGGGCATACTCGAAAGAATGCTCCGGCTCGTAAAAAAAACGATTCGTAAATAGTTATACTGTTTTCAACGTTCCAGGTGAGAAAAGCTCTTATCCTCTGAATACACCTTAAACTCTACCATCTTCTGTTTGATCTTTTTAATCAATTCAAAATGCAGTCCATTATAGAGAAAGACTTCACCCTGATTAAGAATCTTTCCGGTATGAAACGCTACGAAACCGGCAACCGTATTATATGATTCTGATACAGGCAGTTCATAATTAAAAATATCATTAAAATCCTGAATCACCATTGACCCCATCACAGAGTATCCTCCATCGGGCAGCAGAATATGCTCAGGAATTGGCTGCTCACCTGTCACGGTGATTTCACCTACTATCTCACTCAGGATATCTTCCAGCGTAATAACTCCTTCTGTTCCACCATATTCGTCGGTAACAATAGTGATCCGGAGTCCGCGAGCCTGCATTTCAGTCAATATATCAGAGATAAGTTTGGTTTCAGGTACATAGTGGACAGGTCGAAGACAACTTTTTATATCCACTGTACCCCGCTCGGCAAATGAACGCATCATATCCTTGATATGAATAATGCCAACAATTTTATCCAATGAATCCTGATAAACAGGGATCAGGCTGTGCCCTGTTTTCAAAATCTCGTCGAGCATTTCTTTATTATCTGCTGTCAATTCAACAGCGACCATCTCTGTACGCGGCACCATTACTTCACGGGCGCGTAGATCGTTAAACTCTAATGCATTTCGGATGATTTCATGCTCTGTTTCATCCAATGCACCTGTCTTTACACCCTCATCAATCAAGGCACGGATTTTATCTTCCGAAGCGTGCATAGAAGAGAAAGTCGATGTTACCTTGAGGGGCGAAAGAATAAGATTTGCCAACTTAAAACCGACAGTAACCGGATGACGAAATACCGCAATAACTGGCAGTAAAAGATAGATAGCAATCGGAGCAATAGAGAGATAGTACTTTTCCCCAATCGCTTTGGGAATCAGCACAGAAAACAACCAATAAAGGAATGCCGTGAGCAGTATTCCGGACACATACGGGGCATAAAAAGTGAGCGTTGACCATTCGATATGATTCTCTGCGAATTCATGATGCACCAAATAAGACGTAAGAGATGCTGCCACTGCGATACTGAAAGTTCGTGCAGCCTCTGAAACAGCAGACATTGTTTCCGGTTCATCCTGAACACGTTTAATCTTCAACGCCGCCTTATAAGAAGGTGGTTCATCCTCATCCGGACTTTCCGCCGGATAGACCCGAACCGATGTTTCGATCAGGGTTACTAAGCCTGCGAAAATAATCACGGCAACAATTAATAATGAAATAACCAGTATCATGTTTATGCGCCCAGTGAATTCATTGCAATTTTAAGTTTCTCAATGCTCTCTTTCCAATCAGTCTGTTTTGCCCGCTCCTTTTCAATCACTTCAGCAGGTGCTTTGGCAACAAAGCCTTCGTTGGAGAGTTTTTTCTCTACAGCAAAAAGAAGACCTTCAAGACGTTGAATCTCCTTTTCGATCCGCTTTCTTTCAGCATCTGTATCAATCAAACCTTCCAGTGGAATAAAGATTTCGGCAAGCCTTAATACAGTGGTTGCACTTTTTTCCGGCACAACGATTGATTCACCAATAATTACTTCTGAAGCTTTTGTCAGCTTTTTGATAAAGGGGATCACCCGCTCAGATACAGCGCTGGTCTTAATGTGAACTATAATCGGTTTGCTCATCGGGATGTTCTTTTCACCGCGGATATTTCGTATTGCAGTAATGATATCCTGCAAGCCTTCCATATCCTGCTCGGCTTTCAGATCAATCAATGACTCCTGATATTCAGGATACTTACTGGTTGAGATCGAATTATTCTCACCCCTTTCCTGAATCAGGTGCCACACTTCTTCTGTGATGAATGGCATAAACGGATGGACGACCTGCAGAATATTCCCAAACCAGTCTATCGCCCTGGTAAGTGCAGCAGAACGAACTTCAGGATTCTCATCATTGAATTTAATCTTCGAAAGCTCTACAAACCAGTCACAGAAGTCATTCCATACAAGACTATAAATAATCTTCGAGGCATTATTGATTTCGAAACGATCCATTGCCTCCTGAATGTCCTTCAGGGTGCGGTGCAGCTTCGATTCCATCCAGAAGTCTACGAGGTCCTTATGGTCATTCCTCAATGCAGGCTGATACGGAATTGATTCAGCATTCATCATCAGGAAGCGAGCTGCATTCCAAATTTTATTAGCAAAATTTCTGCCGAATTCACATCTATCAGTGCTGAACAGAACATCCTGCCCCAGAGGTGCAAGATACATCATGGTAAAACGCAATGCATCAGCGCCATACTCTGCAATAACCTCGAGCGGATCAGGTGAATTACCCAGAGACTTGCTCATCTTCCTGCCCTGACTATCTCTGATGATGCTGGTAAAATATACATCCCGGAATGGGATCGCCTTCTTAAAATGAAGTCCTGCTATAATCATCCGTGCGACCCAGAAGAATATGATATCAGGTGCAGTCACCAACGCATCAGTCGGGTAGTAATACTTTTGCTCCTCATCGGTTTCAAATACATCGTAAGCCCACAACCATGATGATGCCCATGTATCCAGTACGTCCTTATCCTGAGTCCATTCACCAGGGTTTTCAGGCGGATTCACACTGCAATACACTTCCTTTGTTTCATTATGGTACCATACTGGAATTCGGTGCCCCCACCACAGTTGACGGGAGATACACCAATCCTTAATACCATTCATCCAATGTTCATATGTCTTAACCCAGTGTGAGGGGTGAAACCGTATCTCACCTTTTTGAACTGCTTCCAAAGCAGGTCTGGCAAGTTCATCCATTTTCATGAACCATTGTTCAGACATGTATGGCTCAATGGGAACATTTCCACGCTCAGAGTACCCAACATTATTCTGATAATCTTCAATCTTTTCAACAAGACCTGCAGCCTGCATATCCTCCACAACGAGCTTTCTCAGGTCATACCTGTCAAGATTGCGGTATTTTGCAGGAACGTTATCGTTGGAAACAGCATTGGGATGGAAGATATTGATGAACTCAAGACCGTGCCGTTTTCCCATGTCATGATCATTAAAATCGTGCGCTGGTGTTACTTTTACAGCACCGGTACCAAAAGCAGGATCAACGTACTCGTCTGAAAAGACCGGGATTTCCCTATCAGTAAGTGGTAAGCATAAGGTTTTCCCGATGAGATGCTGATACCGTTCGTCTGTTGGGTTAACTGCAACACCGCTGTCACCCAGCATTGTTTCAGGACGGGTAGTTGCAACGATTACAAACTCTTTACTGTCTTTCACTGGATACTTAAAATACCACAACTTGCCATTGACCTGGCGGAATAATACTTCTTCATCAGAAATTGCTGATTTTGATGACGGGTCCCAATTTACCATCCGGTAACCACGATAGATCTTTCCCTCATTGTACAGTTCAACGAAAGTTTCTATTACTTTCTTGTAGTAGTGATCATCCATGGTGAAGCGTTCACGCTCCCAATCACAACTTACACCGAGCTTACGAAGCTGCTGAATAATGATTCCACCATAAGTGCCTTTCCACTCCTGGCAATGTTCTAAAAACTTTTCCCTGCCAATAGCATCCTTTTCAATTCCCTTATCCTTCAGGTGCTTTACAACCTTGGTCTCAGTTGCAATTGAAGCGTGATCAGTTCCTGGCACCCAACACGCATTGTAACCCTGCATCCTTTTCATCCTGATCAGGATATCCTGTATCGTGTTGTTCAGAATGTGTCCCATCGTCAGCATTCCGGTGATATTCGGTGGCGGGATAACAATAGTATAAGGTTTCTTAGTAGGATCAATCTCGGAATGAAAAATTCGGTTCTTCTCCCAGTACTCGTACCATCTGTCTTCAACGGTTGTGGGATTATAGGTTTTTGCTATTTCTGGCATAGTTCAGGATACATCATTATTGGAAAAAATATAAACAGTAAATATACGTAAAATGCCTGAAACACTCAGATTGACAGGTTCTGTACAACCTGCCTGGTGTGGACTGAGTGCAGAATTGAGTATTTTTAAGCTGTTTATTCACAAAATTCGAATCTTTTAATGAGCGCATATTCTATTCGGTACAGCCAGGTGTTTGGTTTTCCTGCTGTAGTTTTATCTGATAACAAAAGTGGGGCGTCTGTACAGATTCTGCTGCGCGGAGCCCGGGTAAACAACTTTTTTATTCCTCTTGGTGACAATGGAGGACTATTTGACATTATCGCAGGGTATGAATCAGGAGAAGAAATTGAGAGAGGCTATGCAGCAAAGTCCTTCATCATGGCACCCTTTTCTAACCGCATTCAGGGAGGACGCTACGGTTTTCAGAGTAATGATTATGATTTCCGGAAGGATGGATTTCAGAAGGTCAGTCATGGACTGGTGCATAACGCTGATTTTTGGATGGAAACCTCGGTTATTACCGACTCTGAGATCACCTGCCGGCTCACCACTGACAAACTCGAAACCGGCAGATTCCAGGCATATCCATTTTCCTTGAAGTTCAGTGTTACTTTCACTTTACGTGGTACTTCACTTACCATAAGAACTGAAGCAGTCAATACCGGATCAGTGGATGCCCCATTTTCAACAGGATGGCATCCTTATTTCAGATTTCCTTCCGGAATTGGTGATGTAATCCCTAATGTAGACGCGAGTGATATTGTACTCATCGATCAGGACTTTATTCCACTATCTGGCAGCGCTGCCTTCAGCCCAATTGAAAATCATCCTGAACTTGATTACCGAAAAGGTAAACTCATCGGAGATTCTAAAGTTAACGTTTGCTATATCCTGAAGTCATCAAATACCAAAGAAAAGCGCTGCTCATCACTATATCACACAAAAGACAAGATCAGAGTAACTCTGCTTCAGGATTATGGAGTGGTTTACATCTATACCGCTGATGATTTTCGGGGAGACAAGAGAGATATGGTGGCATTCGAACCAGTGGAATGTATCACCAATGCGTTTAACAGGGAGGAACTGGCAGATACGATAACCATCCCGCCGGGTGCAAGTAAAGTCTTTGAAATGATATGTATTGCTGAGACTGGGATATAAAACAAGAAGCCGGAGGAGAACATGTTCCCATCCGGCTAAAAAAGATCGCCTGATTTTGTCAGTTTATTTTAGGACTGTCATCTTCTTTGTAAGCACTGTGTTTCCTGCCTGTAAGCGATAGAAATAGATACCGCTCGCCAGACCATCGGCTGAGAAATCAAATGAGTACGTACCAGAAGTCAGATAGTCGTTTACAAGTGTACGAACTTCCTGACCAAGCAGGTTGTAAACTGTAAGTCTTACGTTACCAGAGTTTGGAAGAGCGAAACGTATTGATGTGACAGGATTAAACGGATTCGGGAAGTTTTGCCCGAGATGATATTCCGTTACCATATCGTCACTTCCCTCTCGTTCGAGTCCTGAAAGGATTCCCTGTTCAGGAACCGGCAGGCGCTTAGTAGTATAAATCCTGAATTCACCGGGTTGAAGTGTTATTTGATCATTCACGTTTGTTACATTGATACTGTCACCCAAAAAGTAATCATACCACCATCCGGTTGTACTGAACTGTGGGGTGATAGGTTTCTGTAGAACGTCAAAGTTTCCGAGAACATTGACATTCATGGTTGCATGATTGATGGATATCCGTTTCATGGATGAGCCTGCATCAATCGAGAAGTCAGAAGAACTGAAGGCAGGATAATCTCTCTTTAGCCCAATAAGGTATTTATAGACCTTATGAATATTCTTTCTCTTTGGGTCTCTGGCATAATCCCAGCGAACAGGCTTGTTTCCGGTTCTGCCGTTGAATTCAATTGTGTAATCGTAGCCGACTTCCTGGAACTGCCATAACATTTTTGGACCAGGGATCGTGAACAGGAATGCACCTACAAGTTTCATCCGGTCATACCCGATCAACGGATTTTTTATGTTATAGGCTGCATTCGAATTGCCGTACTGAATGTTTCTGTACATAATCCTCTCTTCATCGTGACTTTCAGCGTAGGCAATCAGATGAGGCTTCGTCCAGTTTCTGTTTTTATAAGAAGCACCCGAAAAATTCGATTTATTGTTATCGTGCCACCCCATTGAAGCTTCTGAGTAATTATAATTCATATTACCCCAAAGAAGCATATCGTTATTTGAGAGAGCGATCTCCTCAGAGTTATCAGCAAAGTGTTCAAGAATAATGTAGGCTGTTGGATCTACCAAACGCATCGCCGCAGCTATTCTGTTCCATATATTAATCCGGCTTTGATCATACTGCCCCCAGAGTCCCACATTGGAGCCGCTGTTGACCTGAGTAAAGCCCTTTGAAAGATCGAAGCGGAAGCCATCAAATCTATATTCTGAAAGCCAGAATTCAAGCACCCGATCTACAAAGTATTTTGTTGCATCGCTCTCATGATTGAAATCATATCCTACGTTATACGGATGTTTTGCAACAGGATTAAACCAGGGGCTATTTGCTGCAGGTCTATTATTAGCTGCATCCCAATATAATCTTACGAGTGGTGACTGGCCAAAAGCATGGTTGAGTACCATGTCAAGAATCACTGCAACACCCCGGGAGTGGCATGTGTCAATGAACTTCTTCAGCATATTCTTGTGTCCGTAGTACTTATCAACTGCCAAATGGAAGCTCGGATTATAGCCCCAGCTCTCATTCCCTTCGAATTCCATGATGGGCATGAGTTCAATGGCGTTTACACCCATCGAAAGGATATGTTCAAGTGAATCAATCACCCCCTGGTACGAAGCTTTTGATGTGTAGTCACGAACCAGCAATTCATAGATAATCAGGTTTTCCTTCGGAGGGCGCTGATAACCTGCACTGTATTTCCACTGATATGGTTGTTGCCCCGTCTGCAGCACTGAAACAGGCAACGTCGTTTTTTCGGCAGGATAGGGCTTTAGGTTGGGGTACCGGGTACCTGTAATATACTTATCATTCCAGGGATCAAGAACCAATTCAGCATAGGGGTCCGCTACCCTCATACTATTATCGACAAGATACTGAAAGCCGTACTCCTGCATGGGAGTGAGATTGGTAATTTCAACCCACCACCTTTTACCATCCGGACTTTGTTTCATAAAGTGAAGCGGATCTGCCTCCCAGTTATTAAAGTCACCAAGAACGTAGATATATTGCTTTTCAGGGGCATACAAAACAAGTGTTGCACTGTTGGGTGAAGTATAGTTGATCCCATCACGCATTCCGGTAGGAACTGCTGCAGTCTGAACAGCACCCCTGACCGCTATGTACATTGAGTCCTTCTTGACTGCACCACCAGCACCCTGTGCAACCGCCAGAATCCAGTACTTACCAGCAGAGGGAAAGCTTGTAGTATGTGTGATGGAGTTACCGGCAGTGTTTGCCACTTGAGCCCCGTTTATGAAAAGCGTAAGACTTATAGATTCAAGAGAAAGTGCGTTTATCGTAACGGATTCGTTAGGCAGAATTATTTTGGGTTGTTCCGTAGGTGTTGTGATTTTTACATTCAGACCAGGCTGACTAAGGGGCAAAAAGATATCGCTTCCGTCTGCTTCCTTTCCGGTGATTGAACCATTGGCATTGCGGAATACGAATGCAAGTTTCAGTATCTGTTCATTCGCCGGTACACCATAGTAGGTTCTGAGACTGGGTAGTGTCAGTTTCCATTTTGTCCCTCCCATATACTGCATCATGGGATTATTGGAGGCAACACCCCAGGTTGTCTTAACATATCGCCAATCAGACGGAGATGTGCTAAGATTTGTGATAACACCTGTGTGATAGTAAACAGGAATCACACCAACCAGGGCACCATTTCCCTTACTTGCATCGTAGATAATTTCTATACCACTCGTGTCGGTAGCAAAATAGGGTGTCCATTCCAATACTTGTGCACGGGTTATGGTCATAAGAAAAAGTGCTAACACTACATATCGTATTCTAATCATATTATTTCCTGTCAATATAAAACTTATACTCAGAGGCTCGCTCTGATACGATTCATTTCAATTATTTCAGTTCTGGTCTTCCGGCTGCTGCCCAGGCAGAATAGACAAGTGAAGCATACACTTCGGCTGCCTGTACGCAGGAAAACTTAATCAATCCACTTGTACGCTCCCAAAGGAAATCATAGTACTCATCGTTATACTCCCCTTTAGAAGCCAGAAGTGCAGCCTTATCTGCCTCAAGAATGACCGGGAGGAAGGAGTGTGATACGGTAATCACCTGAAAGATATACTCCAGGGGGTCGCTTATCAATGTACCTTTTGTTGACCAATCCTGAATCATTTTTTCTATCTTTAAAGCATTGCGCTTAACCAAAGCACTTTCGTATCGGTGATGTAAACCTTTCTGACCGGTCATCTCACCATCATAATTCAGGGTTGTGTGCATTGGATTATGAAGGTCGGCAATATAGTGTACCAAATCAGCCATCATGGCAACAATTCGTTCCTGATCATTTTTCTCAAATCCTTCAACCAGGGAAGTATACACTTCGAACACTGCCCAGGGGGCAACTCCAATTTTCTTCACCACAGTATCACCATGGATAGCAACCAGGCGGTTATAATCATGGATCATTTTACCAGATCTGAACTCGGGGTAGTAATCGATGTCAATATAATGTCTCAACTCCTCACCAGGCGTAGCATCTCTTCTCTGATCGGGCAGCATACACTTTTCTATCACTTGATCCCGCAGGGAGGAAAGGTTTGAAATCTGATAGGGGAAAGCTTTAAATGCGGCTTTAGCAATAATCGTGTGACCATCTCCCCCCCATCCTAAAAGGGAAGCTGGTAAAAAAAGAATGCATAGCAGTGCAATGAAAAACTTTTGCTTCATCTCTCTCTCATTTTCATAAAAATAATCTTAAAGGTAACGATATCCCTGCTTTTTTAAAAACTTTGTTTATGGTATAAAACTGTCACCTTTCAGCTGCTAGCAAATAAATTTACGATTTAATAATTATATACCCTTTAAAGTCTTTCTGGATTATGCGATAATTCGGGTACAAAAAAGGTTTTTTCATCCCTTTTATAAAAAGAGGCTCAGCCCCAAGAGGTTCAATAAGGCACTTAGTTCATGCAATTCCGGCTTGTTATACCGGTTTGGTTGCTGCTTATACCGTTCATTTTGCCACAACAGTTTAACCGGACTGACGAATTTCACCAAAAGACTATTAATGACGGTCTCGCGGATAATACAGTTTATGCTATCTGGCAGGATGAACTGGGATTTATGTGGTTTGGTTCAGAAGGTGGACTGAACCAGTACGATGGGTATTCCTTTTTTGTTCATCGAGCAGATCCTGACTATGCTGACAGACTCCAAAATAATAATATCGGGGATATTATTTGCTATGAAAACAAGCTCTGGCTTGCAACCTGGGGTGGAGGTTTGAATGTATATGACAGAAAACAAGGAGCATTCTATCATTATAAGAATTCAAAAAGTGACCCCGGCTCACTCGGGCACGACAGGGTTCAATCACTTTTCGTAGATAAATCTGGTACCCTTTGGGTTGGCACAGCTGGTGGAGGCCTTAATAGATATAATAAGCTTTCAAATAATTTCACCAGATATCAGCATAATCCTGATGATGCTTCCTCAGTATCTGACAACCGGATATGGGGGATAACGCAGGATGCGCAGGGGAATATCTGGGTTGCTACACGTAGGGGGGTAAACCGATTTCTCCCCTCACTCGGAAAGTTTGAACATTTTATTTTTGACCCCAAAGACACTCAGTTCTCTGGTGCCAACTTTGCCCGCACGATCTATACTGATTATAAAGGAACGATCTGGGTTGGAACCGAAAGGGGTATCTATTTCAAATCGACTGGAAGATCTTCTTTTCAACGCTATGATTTAGTACCCGATGTTAATAATCTTGCGATTAACAGATTACTTGTAACCCGTGATGATGTTCTACTTATAGGAACTGCGAGTGAAGGATTATTCTACTATGATCAGCGAAATCAAATCCTAAAGCATTATATCGCAGAACCAGGAAGCGAATCAAAACTTGGCTCGAACGACATACGAAACATCTTCAAAGATTCCTTCGGAAACTATTGGATCGGCACCCGTGACGGAGGACTCAGTATTACTCGTTTCCAACCCCCAAAACTAAAATTACTAACACAGGACTTCCAAACAAAAAGTTCGTTGCCAGACAATCACATCCGGACGCTCTTTCCCACACTCGACGCGCTTTATGTTGGCACAGGTAATAATGGTCTTGCCAGGCTGTCCCCGTCAACCAATTTTATCGAACATATATATGGCAGAAGGTCTCTTGATGATCCGGAAAGAAGGGTTTTGGCACAAACGATGAATTCTAAAGGAGAGTTGCTTTTTGCCACTCGGGCAGGTCTCAGAGCACTTAATCCTATCAACAATCATATCAGCACGCTCATCATAAGTAATGTATCAGTTGCATCTGCTCCTGATTATATACAGTACATGTTGACAGACAAAGAAGATAATCTTTACATTGCATCCAGGAGCCACCCCCTGACAATAAAGTATGCGGCCACTGGGAAATGGTTAGAATTCCCTTCTGATCCTCAGGGTGAAAGGGGACCGATTGGTGAAGATATCAGACACATGATGTGGGGGCGAGATTCACTTTTGTGGTTGGCCACCAATAATGGTCTTACATCGTTTGATCCCAAAACTTTTACTTTTAAAACAGTGGGAGTACAGGAGAAATACAATAACATAATCTCTGGTTTGACAATTTGGATGCTTCTGGAAACAAAAGACGGAAAAATCTGGATGACTACGGAATCAGGGTTGTACTCTTACCACCCTTCATCCGACTCGTTCGAATCAGTCACAGAGAATAACGGACTCAGCGATAATATATTAAACTCAGTGATCGAAGATAATGATGGAAGACTGTGGTTAAGCACAAATACCGGTATATCTGTATACACACCAGTTACGAAAAAAGTTAAAAATTTTTTTAAGAAGGATGGATTTCAGGTTAACGATTATATTCCAAGATCAGTTGCAAAAACAGCTGATGGGGATTTGTATTTTGGCGGACTATTTGGATTACTTCGCATTACACCATCAGAAATATTTAAGATTGGAACCCCGGTTCCTCTTCATATCACCAAAGTTACATCACGATCGGAATCAGGACAAGATATGCAATTCAGTTTGAATGCTCCTGGTGATACTTCGGTGAGAATTGTAACAGTCCCACCAAATCAGAGAGATATCACGATCTCCTTTGTCGCACTCAATTATTTTAATCAGAGTTCTGCTGAATACCAGTTCCAACTAGAGGGATTTGATAAGAACTGGAAAAACTCTTTTGAGAGAAGAGAAGCTCAATATACGAACCTTGACCCAGGCGAATACATTTTCAAAGTAAGAGCATTTACTAGCCCAAACCAGGTAGATTCCTCGTATGTATCTTTGACCATCGTTATCGAACCTCCATTCTATTCCACCTGGTGGTTCAGAATAATTCTGTTCATACTCTTTGGGCTTTTGATAACAGCAGTGATCAAGCTGAGAGTTGCTTCACTACAAAAGAACAAGAAAAATCTTGAGTTTCTGGTACAGTCCAAAACAGAAACCTTACGAGTGCGTGAGGAACAACTATTACTCGCCAACAGGACCAAGGATAAACTCTTCTCGATTATTGGGCATGACCTGCGCAGCCCCTTTACTGCACTGATGGGATATACAGAAATACTCGGTGAAGAGTATAATGACCTCAGTGATTCAGACCGCAAAGGGTTTATTAGCCGGATTCACGCATCCTTGCATGGGTTGCTCTCACTGATTGACAACCTGCTCACCTGGTCAAGACTTAATCAATCGAGAATAACACCAGACCTTCAGGTTATTCAACTCCACCAACTAATCAGTTCCGTGATAGTATCACAGTCTCTTGCTGCTGAGAGAAAGAACATCAGTATTAACCTTCTGTGCGACGAGCAGATTGCGGCATACGCAGATCATAACCTCACTGATGCCGTCATCAGGAATCTCTTGTCTAACGCCACTAAGTTCACGCCCCAGGGAGGAAGTATTACTATAACCTGTCTTCAGGAGTCAGATCAGTACGTCAGAATTGAAGTTGCCGATACAGGACTTGGATTATCACCTGAAAGGGTCGATGAGATACTTCAGACCGAGAACTTCGTTTCAACTAATGGGACTGAGGAAGAAAAAGGAACTGGGTTGGGTCTAAACTTGTGTAAACGATTTGTAAGAATCATGCATGGAAAGTTTCTTCTCTCTTCTGAACCTGGTAAGGGTTCAGTATTTTCAATACTGCTTCCTTCATCTGAGAGTACTCCGTCAGAATCTTGATTATATTAGGATAATTGCCTAGTTTTCTGCTGTGTCAATCTTGATGTTGTACAGTCTTTCCTTTTGGAGGTACCATGGTACAGAAATGGTTATACCTGCTCCTGATAATGAAACTCATCCTTCCCTTCACTATATTCTGCCAGAACATTCCGGTCGATGAACTTTCAGCGAAAACAGAGTACCCTTTTACTTTTGATTCGCATATTCTTGAAAACCTTTGCAGAATCGACAGTGTATTCACCAGAAGTGGCAATTCAATGGCACTCTATGGGGTTTCGCAATATTATTACGATTCAACAAATGGCAGCAAAGCCATGTGGCAAAGCGCAGCATCCCATCCTCTATCGGGCAATTATGCAATTGCAAATTACATGTATTTGCTCGGTGCCCCTATCTTTTACATCGAACATTTTAGGTATGACACAGAGGAAACATTCACATTCAAGAATACACTAAGAGATGAATGTCACTATTCCAATGGTATGCGTGTTGATTCCATTCGGAGTTTGTATACTGATTCAAGTGATTTTTACAGCAAGCAAGTATTCACTTACACGAATGGGAACCAATTAATTTCGGAGACGCTCTTTGGAAGACAAAACGGGATGTGGATCCCATTTGAGCGTGAGCTCCGCACCTACGATACCCTTGACCGACTGGAGAAAAAAAGCTTTCAATTCTATGATCAGGGGTATTGGAAAGAGACATCACAGATAAGATACTTCTATAATCAGGCTTCTCAGGTCACCTCTTCAGTCCGCTACAAAGTTGTCAACAGCCAGATAATACCTGAGCAGCAGATTGAATATTATTACACTGGCAGTGCCACACTTCCTGACAGTTTTTATTCCTCACTCTACCAAAACTCACAGTGGTCACTTTCAGCAAAATCCATTTATACTTACACATCAAATTCTACTCTACAATCTATCCAGCGTTACACCTGGAAACCGCAGTGGCAACTCACAGAAGTCATCAAGCGCACTTATGAATCTCCTGATTACTATCAGATTATTGCTCCTGATCATAATCATATCCTTCATAAAGGTCAGTCGGTGCATATTGGTTTGCCAAACAATATGACCTACTTCAACCATTTTATTTTTGAGTTTAGTCCTGATGGTGGTACCACCTGGCAGAATATCAGCAACAGCATTTCCTTTCTTATGCCCGGGATATTCACCTGGCAGGTTCCTAACCAATCAACTTCACTCGGTAAGCTAAGAGTTCGGAATACCTATTTGCCATGGACCACAGAAACCACAGGCTTTTTGTCTATCCTGGACTGGATGGCAGGCACTGGTGATATAGAAGATATTAATATAGGCAGATTAAAAATGCCGATCACGAGATCGGGTGTACTGGCTGATGCAACCATCAATGGTGTATCCGGTGGCAGATATGATGAATCAAACATACTCTTCAGCGGAGGGTTTTTCCTTTCGGGCTATGCAAATGATACATACTGGGTAAATGCCAACGCAACCGCGAGCAGATTTGAAGACTATAAGCCCGGACGTATAAACGAGAACCCTATTGCCACTGCGAACCGGATTTATGTCGTAAAAAGAACTGATCTGGATTTCGGACAGTCATGGAATGACTGGCTCTATGCGGTGCAAAGAGGAGCTGCATTTTATGACGGAAATAATGACGGTTTTTACACGCCCATTGACCTGAATCAGAATGGGAAATGGGACCCAACAGAAGACAAACCTGATTTGCTTGGGGATATGACGGCATTCACAACATACAACGATGGCAATCCATCCTCTGAGCGGAGGTTCACCACAATGTCTCCCATGGGGATCGAGATAAATCAAACAGTGTTTGGCTACAAGGAAGACCAGCAACACCCTGAAATCGGCAATACGGTGTTTGTGCGATATACACTTGAGAATAAGGGAACAGTTGCAGCCATTCTCGATTCAGTGCTTTTTTCACCCTGGATGGACGCCGACCTCGGAGATTATACCGATGATCTGGTTGGGACCGACACATTGTACCGTGTGGGGTATGTGTATAATGAAGGAACGGATACACAGTATGGCAGCAACCCACCTGCACTGGGTATCAGTATTGTTCAGGGACCACAAGTGTACCTACCCGGAATTACCTTTAGTGATGTGAATAGCAATGGTCTTTATGATGAGGGTATTGATATTCCACTGATGTGGGCTCCCCGTCTAAGTTCAGCAGGGAAACTAGATTCGATCCCTGGAGCAATGCGATTCAACAACCTGGTAGCATCACAGCATTATATGAGTTCACACCCGACGCATGGTGATCCAGGTGCTTTTCCTGAGCAGATAAGATACTACCAAAAAGGATTAAGGAGTAACGGAGAAAAGATCGACCCTTGCACCTGGCCATACGGACAGGTGGCAGGAATTCCCTGCAATACCGTGAATCCGATTTTTATCTATTCTGGTGATCCGGTCCAGAGTTCTGGTTGGAAAAACAATACCAGTACTGATCAGCGGCAACTCATCACTGCTGCACCGTTTTCTCTTACAGTTGGTACTCCTGTTGATATCATTGTAGGATATACCGGAGGGAGAGGGAATTCACATCTGGCATCCATTACAGCGATGAGGAGTAATATCCAAAAAGCTCAGGAAGCATTTCATAATCTGTTCCCTGTGATAACAGGTATTGATGATAATACGATGCAGCCACTTTCTTTTACCCTCGAACAGAACTATCCAAATCCATTTAATCCTGCGACAAGGATCAGATTCACGATTGATGCAGCTGCTATTACTAAACTGACAGTGTATAATATACTTGGAGAAGAAGTTGTAAGAATTGTTGACAGGGAGATGAGCCCAGGTCAGTATGAATATGTGTTTCATGCCTCACATCTGCCCAGTGGCATCTACCTGATCCGATTACAGTCGGGATCAAATACTGCAACTGTGAAAAGTATTCTGCTGAAGTGATGCCCAGATAAGTGTTTAAAATGCGAGTGGCTGCCCGAAGGCAGCCACCCTTTGCAACACAGAGGTTACTTTACTCTTGTGTAGTTTTCTTTTTGCGCCTGAAGATACCTCTCATTTTTGCGAACGAAATATCATCAAGCAGTGTGTACACAACCGGTACAACAACAAGTGTCAGCATGGTGGAGGTTATTAACCCTCCAATTACCGCCTGCCCCATTGGTGACCGGAATTCAGAGCCTTCACCCAGCCCAACAGCCACCGGCACCATACCGAATATCATTGCAAGCGTAGTCATCAGGATCGGACGGAGCCTTGTAGGACCTGCCTTCAACAAGGCATCAGTTCTGCTCAGACCCAGCGACCTTTGCACATTTGTATAATCAATCAGAAGGATGGCATTCTTTGTTACCAATCCCATCAGCATGATGATACCTATCAATGCCATTACTGACAATGATCCTCCGAACAGAAGCAGGAAGAGAATAGCTCCGATAATGGACATTGGCAGCGCAAGCATGATGGACATGGGATATACAAAGCTTTCGAACTGCATTGCCAATACTATGTAAACAAATATGATAGCAAGAGCAAGTGAAAGGAGTATATTGCCAAAAGACTCCTCCTGCATTTCACCTTCACCAATCACATTGATACTGGTGCCTGATGGTAGATTTACAGTGGCAGTTTCCTTCATGACAGCACCCAGCACATCTCCAAGCAGTGCACCTGAAAGGTTTGCATCCACTCTGATTTCCTGCTGACGGTTATAGCGGTAGATAATAGTGGGACCAACACCTTCAATTACTTCCGCGATGTCACCAAGCCGAAGCGTGATTGTTTCGCCGTAGGCGCCTTTCTTACTGCTCTTGACTAGAAGGTTCCTGATATCATAAGCCGATGTACGATAGTTCTTATTGAGCCTTACACGTACATCATACTGTTCGTCACCTTCCTGAAACTTCGTTGCTTCATATCCATCAACCATCGACCTGACTTCAGAAGCAATCGAATATACGTTTACACCAAGATCGGCTGCCTTATTCCTGTCAATCCTGATACGGAGTTCAGGTTTTGATGCCTCAAGACTGGAACTTACATCCACTGCACCTTTGGTATCACTGAGCATCTTCTTCACCTGATCGGCTATTGGTTCAAGTTCCTTTAGCTTCTGCCCCCTGATACTCAACGTAACTGGTTTTTCATTACCACCGGGTCCGCTTTCCACACGGAAGTCGTATTCAGCACCTGGATGGAGATCGGCTATTGCTTCGCGGGTCAGATCAATTAATTGTTTATCTGACATTGTACGGTTGTGTCTTTTAACCAGCTTCACATTGATTTTTGCTTCACTGGGAGCAATATTATCACCACCAATACTCGTCAGGATGTTAGCCACTTCAGGCTGTTCTTTCAGATAGTCTTCAATGCTGCGGCAAATCTCATCTGTTTTCTCAAGTGAGCATCCTGCAGGTGCACTCACATTAATAAAGAACTCACTGCGATCGGCATTCGGAAAGAATTCGGAACCAAGGAGTCCTGCCATAAACATACTCAGGAAGAATACTCCTATTGAACCGAACAGCACAATCATTCTGTGCCTCAATGACCAGCCGAGTAATCTTCTGTAATAGCCATTCAGTGCATTAAATGCATTGTTAAAGTAGTACAGAAAGTTATTGATAGGATTCTTCGTCAGCCTTAGGTGCTCATCCTCGGCTTTCAGCCAGCGGGATGAAAGCATGGGAGTAAGAGTAAATGCCACGAAGAGGGAGATCAGCACAGCAATCGAGACGGTAAGCCCAAATTCATAGAAGAATCTGCCGATGATACCGGGCATGAATGCAACCGGAACGAACACCGCAACAATAGTAAAGGTGGTTGCCAGCACCGCAAGACCAATTTCGGCTGTACCTTTCTTTGCAGCTTCAAACGGTGATTCACCTTCATCAAGATGACGGTAGATATTTTCTATCACCACAATCGCATCATCGATCAGGAGCCCAACTGCAAGGGAGAGTGCCAGCAGACTCATCATATTCAGCGTGAAATTCATCATATACATAAAGAAGAAGGTTGCAATCACTGAAGTAGGCAATGCAATAGCACTGATGATGGTACTGCGTATGTTGGCAAGGAAGAGATACACCACTATGACTGCCAGCAATCCACCGTACAAAAGATCGAACAAAACATCATTAACTGAATCCCTGATATAGACCGACCCGTCAGTTGCAACCGCCAGCTGGATGCCATCCGGAAGCTCCTTATTCAGTTTGGTAATTTCCTTATTGATTTCATCTGCAACCTGAACGGTATTTGCCCCAGACTGCTTCATAATATCAAGACCAACTGAGGGTCTGCCATTATATCTGGCTATACTGGTTTTGGTTTTCACACCATCAACGATTTCGGCAATTTCCCCAAGGCGGACTACATCACCATTATTTTCTATAATAATGATGTTTTTGAATTCATCAATGCTCTTCAGTTTCCCTTCTGTTCTGAGGAGCAACTGACGGCTCCCCTGTTCCAGGTTACCGCCAGGAATTTCCATATTGTTGATTCCAACAGAAAGAGCAACATCCTGGATAGAGAGGGAGTATGCTTTCAGTCTGTTGACATCAACATTCACCTGGATCTCACGCTCGGAGCCACCAACCAGGGTTACAGAACCTACGCCCAGTACATTCTCGAGGCGCTTTTTCACCACATCCTTTGTAAAGGTAGTAAGTTCCTTTTCACTGAGCGCACCCGATACACTCAGCGTCATGATAGGCTGACTGGCAGGATCATAGCGTTGTATAACTGGTTCCTCAATATCATCGGGTAATTCATTCCGGATAGCAGCAAGTTTCTCGCGCACATCCTGTGCTGCAAGTTTTCCATCCACCTCCAGCCGGAATTCGATGATAACGATCGAAACATTTTCCTGTGAACGTGACTCAATGTGTTTCACACCTTCAATCGGGTTAACTGCATCTTCAATCGGTTTCGTCACGTCGGTTTCAATCTGTTCAGGACCAGCGCCTGGAAGAACTGTGGTTATGACAACAAAAGGGACATCCACATCCGGGTACAAGTCAACATTCAAACGGTTCAGCGCAAAGAGCCCCAGCACCAGCAGGGACACAATCATCATCGTTGCCAGCACGGGACGCTGAATCGATACATTTGCTAATTTCATAGTAATTCCTTTTCCTTTCCGGCGTGTTATTTACTAAGGATCCGGACAGGAGTTCCTTCTTTTAATAAGTTAGCACCAGACGTTACTATTGTCTGACCTTCTTCAAGTCCAGCCACTATCTCTACAATGGAATCATTCTGTAAGCCAACCGTCACAGGAACGCGATGAGCTTTCCCATCCTTAACAATCATAACACTGGCACCTGATTCACCATAGGTTACACTTTCCTTTGGCAACACCATACTCTCAACAGGTGAATCAAGCCTGAGAATCGCACTAATAAACATTCCAGGCTTAAACCATTGCTGGTTGATATTCCTGAAGTTTGCTTTCACGGTAAAAGTACGTGTGGCGGTTTCCGCTGATTTTGCGATCTCTGTGATTCGTGCAGTGGTTGTAACGGATGGGTTTACATCAGAATAAACCGTGATGTTCTGGCCCAGCTTCAAATATGGCACGTCTGCTTCACCAATACTAAAGATCGACTTCAGACTATTCATTTGTGCAATCGTCATCAGCGGCACCCCCGGAGCTGTGAAATCACCAGCATTGATCTTGCTTTCAGTAATGGTACCAGAGATAGGCGCAGTAATCTCAACAGATCGTTTTGCTGCATCAAAGTTTGCTTTTGCAACATCGTATCCAGTTTGCACATCATCCAGCTGCGCTTTGGCAACAGCGCCCGCCTTGTAGAGTGAGCGCATTCTCTCCAGATTTGTTTCCACATTTTTCAGCTGTGCATACGCCTGATTATATTGTGAGGTAACACCTCCCTTATCCAGATATACCAGTACAGTACCAGCACCAACATAGCTGCCAACCTTGTACGGGACAGAAACTACACGCTCGGCAAGCTGCGAAATAACGGTCGCCTGCTCTTCACCCTCAAGACTGCCTGAGAATTTCTTCTCCATGGACAGCTTTTCTTTAATAATCGAAGTGACATGTACAGATACGGTATCGCCTTTTTTCATCTGTTCAACACCGCGTACTTCCTGTTCCTCCTTACCACAACCGGCAAGGAACATCATTGCTGTAAGAACTATTACTGCAACGGCAAATGGTTTTTTCATCGTATTATACTCCGTATTCAATTTCTGTTATTGTGCTGTGTAACCGGTTAGTCGTTCCCACTGAGCGCGGGCTGCCATGTAATCATAGACCGATTGTGCTTCGAGTGTTCTGCTGCGGGAAAGCGCTACCTGTGCATCAATCAGTTCGAGCTGTGTTCCCATACCACTTTTGAACCTGACGGTTGCAATCTCAACGGCGCGCTGAGCCTGTTCCGCGGTTTTGGTCTGAGCAGAGATTCGCTTTTTAGCTTCAAGCATTTTCAGTTCTGCATCACGAGCCTGAATCTGGAGACCATCTTCAGCCTTTAAGCGGGTAAGGGTTGCCTTTTCTTTATCTATTTCTGCCTGTTGTACTCTATTTTTTGTGCTCCAGCCAGAGAAAATAGGGTACGAAACCTGTAACCCTACCAGGAAGTTTGTTGCCCAATTGAACTTCGAAAAATCAAAGGTATTATCCTGTGTCTGGTACTGATATTGACTGAATGCCGCTAAAGTTGGGTAGTAGTCAGATTCCTCGATTGCAATATTCCTGTCATAAATACGTTCCAAATAGCGGAGACCCTTCAAAGTACTGTTCTTTTCCAGCAAGAAGGGGCTTTCATTCCGCAGCGTCATTTCCGGGATTTCCTGCAATTCCAGATCCTCACCGATTTCGATTGGCTGATCAAGCGGGTACCCCAGAAGATTTCGCAGTGCATTCATAGCAACCTCAAGGTTGTTTTCCGCCTTGCTGACTTCCGGTTCCTGATTAGCTTTTTGAACTTCAGCGCGGAGAAGATCAAATTCTGAAACCAGACCTTCTTTAAAGAGAAGCTTTACATTTTCAAAGTTCGCTGATGCCAGGTCAAGACCTTCACGGTTTACTTCAACAACCTTTCTCAGGAGAAGAACACCATAGAACGTTTGCTTTACCGCCAGAATCACATCCTCTGTAGTAGCCTGGAGATTTTGTCTGTTAAATGCTTCATAATCTTCGGCAATTCGGATAGCATTATTTACCTTAGCATTAAAAAGCACCTGACTCAGAGAAGCACCCACAGAAAAGCTGTTATCAGAGCCCAGTTTGATTGTCTGTGTTGCAGAACTCGGATTGAACGCCGTATTGGGTGGTAGAAAGAGTACCGGTAGCTCAATGTACCGGGTGTAAGTTGCCTCGAGGGTAATATGGGGAAATGCGTTACTATATGCCTCCCCTATCTGGGCATCTGATTTTTTTACATCTTCTTTTGCGATCAGGATATCTTTGTTGTATTCGAGTGCCCGCTGGATCGCTACCGATAAAGTAAGTGAGACGGTTTGACCGGTCTCCACTACCCGGGTGGCTTGTTCCTGACCAAACTGAACACCCTGAGCGGTAATCAGCAAGGCACATACAAGTGCGAGGACATAGTTATTTTTCACTGTTTCTCCGGTTTATCATATTGAATTCCGCCCATCAGTACATCCATTATAAAATCGATGTGAGCTTTGGGATTTGGAATTGATTCTTTTTCTTCAATCAAGAGTTGGGCAAAATACGGGAACAAGAACCCATCCAGGTAACGACGGATCATGTCCGGTGGATATGCTTTTATCTCTTTATCCTTGATCCCCTTTTCAATTCTCCTGTTCATGATCTGGTCGTGCCTATTCTGTAGAGCGGTTAACTCCGGATCATTCTTGGATATCGGGTGATCATACATGCTCGTATAGAATGCGATGACCAGTTTTATTCCGTTCATATTTTGCTGCAGGTAATTAAACTGCCCTGAAACATACTCGAGCATAAACTCTTTAAATGTGCCAGTGGTGGCTTCATACTCAGAGATTCTTTCAATCCCTTCTTCGAACTGCTGTTTCAGGATGCTTTTAAAGATGTCCTCTTTGGAGGCGAAATAATTGTAGAGTGTACCGGTGCCAAACTCAGCCTCGGCAGCGATATCTTCCAGCGTTGTTTCCCGGTAACCTTTGCGTGCAAACAGGTTTGTAGCAGCTGCAAGGATTTCCTTTTTTCGCTGAAGTTTTTCTCGTTCTTTTCTGCTTAATGATGACGTATCCATTACTTTCCAATAAAAAATGAATATAAATTCATCAACAAAACTAGTTATTCAGATATTGAAAATCAAGTATTTATAATGAATTATTAAATTTAGTTCATTTTACCTGTTCACTATTTGAATATTTCCTCATATTCTGTACGGTAAAATATATCCTTATTGAAAAACGGCGTAATTATTTTGGATGAACGGCGGATTTTAACCGATGAATGATGATACTAGGCGGACGGATCAGTAAGGGCTGACCCGTCAGTTTAAAATGGAAATTAAAGTATTATGCCTCTGCGGCTGGTATCTGAATAGTAAAGATGGTTCCTTCTTCGTCAGAAGAAGTAAAATCCACTTTCCCTGCAAGATATTGTTCTACAAAGAGTTTCACGCTATAGGTACCTATACCTCTCCCCCGTTCCTTTTTGGTGGTAGCAAAGCGTGTAAAGATTGAGTTTCGGACTGCATCTGGAATGGGGCGCCGATTTTGCACTGAAATGACGACAATCCCGTCAAGCTGTTCTGCATTCACAACAACTTCATCACCAGGACCTGATGATTCCAGCGCGTTTTTTACGAGATTGCTCAGTGACCGGACAAGCAGCAAACGATCAGAATTTGCGTTGAGGTTTCCATCTCCAAGGATGAAATGGAGAATAACCTCCTGTGATTCAGCCACTAATCCATAAAAATCCCGTACAGCGGCGAAGACCTTCTGGAGGGAGACTGGACGTAACCGAATGAACATATGCCCCGTTTCAGCGTACTTCAGTTCGCGCTGAAAGAGAATCTCATCAATTACCTGAGCAACTATCTGCCTAACACGGTTATGGATAGCTTCGAAATCTTCCTCATCAGCCTGAGGAAGAATATCGATCAGACCCCGAAGAGAGGATACAGAATTGAGAATATCGTGGAAAAAGGTTCTGTCCAGAGCATGTTCATGCTTTTTCGTCATAATATCCCTGATACTCAGAACGTAAAACAACTCCTCTCCGATATAGATTGGATTACTATACACTTCGAGTGAGAGAGATGTTTCTTTATCGTCTCTATCAACGGTCATGTTGCACTCGCCGTACTGCCTTTTCTGCAACAGGCGGGTATTATAGATTGCCTGACCCGCCCCACAACACTCGCATTGTTCGGTAGTGCCACACCCATGCGGTGCTCCATCACGGTTCCGACAATGCAGCACTTCACCAAGTCTTTTACCGATGAACTCATTTTCATCTGCAGCACCAGTGTATTCCCCGAAAGAATCATTATAATAGATTACCTGTCTTGAATGAGACAGTATTACAATCATTTCAGGAAGATCTTTCAGAAGCATCCAAAAGGGGACTTGCGAAAAGAGTGCAGCTCTCTTTCGGTGCGCCTCATCTAAAGCGACCCTATCAGGTAAATCGAATTTTGTTTCCATTGAAGTGTATTTGATCCTAAAATGAACAATTGAATTTATTGTAACGTGCTAAAATAAACGCTTCGCAGGAAACAACCAATTTTACGGGATCTGAAGCGGCAGGCGAACAGAGAAACGGGTTCCTTCCCCCGGACGGGAAATAAACCAGACTTCGCCTTTTAGATATTGCTCAACAAAAAGTTTAATACTATAGGTTCCGAGACCTCTGCCAACACCACCTTTAGTAGAGAAGGAGCGTTTAAAGAGAGAGAGTTGGATGTTTATTGGAATCAATGGTTCACTGATTACATGAAAGAGCACACTCATACCCTCACGCTCTGCACGAAGTTCAACCTTTTCACCCGGTTTTGATGCTTCAAGAGCATTTTTGAGGAGGTTACCGAGGCACCGCTTCATTATTAGTGCGTCAGTTTCGACAACAATCTCCTCATCCGAACTATGGAGAATGATCTGTTTCCCTTTTGCCAAATCGTGCCGACGATACAATTCATACGCAGAAGAGAGGAGCAGAGACGCCGGGACTTTTTCAGGGTTCAGTACAAGATCGCCACGTTCAGCATAAAGGATACTTCTCTGAAACAGAATTTCCTCATTCAGCTGTTTGCTGGAATGTTCAAGGATTGTTTGCAACTCATTCCTTTCCTCTGCATCACTTTCATACTTCAGCATTTCAGAGATACCACTTACGATGCCAGAAGTGTTGAGGACATCGTGGAAGAAAACCCGTTCAAGTGCTTCGCGCCGCTTCAGAGCACTATTATCAATAACTGAGAAGAGAATGTAAAATTTTTCATTGATGAACAGAGGAGCTGAAGTCACGAAGTAATCATGGGAGAATTCGACGCCATCCTTTACAACCGTAATTCTGCATTCTTTTGCATTTCGCTCCTGAGTTATACGGGTTTGCCTAAGTGCATTGGCAGCACCGCATTCAGCACAAAACTTTGAGGTACCACAGCCACCGGAGTTCACTTCCTTATGGACGCAATTGACAGCTTCTCCGAATCTCAACCCGACAACCTGGTCAGGAGATTTCACTCCCAATGCGAGAAACATCGCCTTGTTCCACGCAACAATCTGCCGTTCCTCATTTACAACCACAACCATTTCGGGAAACCCTTCAAGCATCTGCTGCAACAGAGGATTATCCATTAAAGCATGGCGCTCCAGGAGCACCTCTTGCAGTGACTTCCGGTCGGGCGAGTCAAATTCTGTCATATTTGTCATACGGTATTCCGATCAACATTACTCTTTCGTTTCAGTGCTGTATTATCGTTGTTTCGGCAATTATGTTTAATTTTGGCTAGCTATTTTTATGCGAAAAACGAAGGATTTTTAATGAACAAGCAGGTTACATTTCTTAACGGCACCAGTATCTATCTGCGTCCTGTGTCCCAGGATGACATCCCACTTGTGGAGCGGGGGAAGAATGATCCTGCTTTAAGAGAGACATTATTTCTCTTTCAACCCGTCACCAGAGAAATGGCAGCAGCGGAGCAGCAGAGCTGGTCCTCAGGCAAGGAGACAGCACTTTTTACCATTTGCGAATCCGCAACGGATGAAGCAGTAGGACAGACCGCATTTGTACGTATCGATCTGGTGAGCAGGGCAGCGGTCTTCTATATTGCAATTTATGATCCCGGATCATGGTCAAAAGGGTACGGATCAGAGGCAACAAGACTGATGCTGCACTACGCATTTGACATTCTGAATCTGAACCGTGTACAACTTCATGTGGCTGTTGAAAACACCAAGGGTGTTAAGGCATATCAGAAAGCAGGCTTCACTATTGAGGGAACATTACGCGAGGCAATGTACCACAACAACAAGTATTGCGACTTTTATGTAATGGGGATACTCAGGAAAGAGTATTACGCACAACAGGAAGCTTTAAAAAGCCATCCTTGAATCTACTGACAGGTAGGTACCGTCAACTGAGAAGGCAGCATACGCCGTTCCGGTAATCATCCCATTGAGGTATGAAACCCACAAACCGGCTCCGATTGAGGAATGCCACCTCCTGCTGGGCTCACCCGATGCGAACACGCGGGCAGTTTCTGCGAAGCCAAACATACCAAGGTCACATCTAATGATGATCTTTGGTCTGAGCAGTTTCACTCTGAACTCCGTTTGTGAAAAAAGGGAGCCTTCCCCTACAAAGCGTTCCCGTGAGAAGCCACGAAGCCCCTTATAATCCCCGATAAATGCACCACTAAAAAATGGAAATCTTCCAAAAACCTTTTCGCCGCCAAACCGCTGTGCAAGCACTAGATCACCAGGCAGACCAGTTCTGATAAAAAAGCGGGCATCGGCAGCAGTTCTAAAATGAGGCACTTCACCACGAAGGCCAATGAATGCCTGTGTCAGTGCGGACAGATATACACCTTTTGCAGCATTATCCTTATTATCACGGGTATCGAACTGCATAAACAGGTTAAGGCGGAGCCGATCCATTCAGCCAATACCATAATCAGTATATGGTGCGCTGCTGAGCAGAACGGGGTTTCGGAGTGAGGTAGTCAGGCGCTCCAGCGCTGCCTCTGCGGTTACATGAAAGGGTGCGCCCGGAGCAATCGTCAACGAAGCAACGGCACCAAGAATCTCCTGTTCTACCTTGTACGCATCATCCTTTGCCACATCCCGGTTATACACACTCTCATTCCCGAAGCCGAAGAAATGGACTATTGACTGATAGGAGCGATGGAGCCTGAAGCCAATTTCGGTACCTCTGTGCCAGATACGGTTTTTATGGTCGAATAGCAGTTCTACCCCACCGGGTCTTGATGCATACGATGGAACAAACCGGGTTTCTGCAGCAAATGGGTGAGCATACATATCAAAAGCAGTGAACCCAAT
>JAEXTR010000217.1 GCA_023406915.1 Bacteroidota bacterium | reverse complement strand
ATCAATGCAAAGTTTGCCTGTTTTTATGAGCGTCTGTTTTTCCTTCAGAGAACGATACGGAAAAACCGGATGAAGAGAGATTGTATCGGTTGCCAACGATGCTCAGGCTTTAGGATCGTCCGGTGTTTTTTTTGAGTCAGTGCTCTTTACCTCATCCTCAACTTCGCGAAGAGCTTTCTTGAACTCTTTCATGCCTTTTCCTACACCCTGAGCCAGTTCAGGAATCTTTTTAGCACCAAACAGAATGAGGATAGCGAGGACTATCAGAATAATTTCCATCGGACCAAGGTTACCGAGGAAACCGAGAGAGATTTGTGAAAACAATGTCATTAGTTACTCCTTAGCTTAAAAAACTTGCAATTGAAAAAAAGACTGACTGTCCATCAGTATTGCCCAGATGCGGATCGCATACGCGTTCAGGGTGGGGCATCATACCGAGCACATTGCCTTTTTTGTTGATAATGCCCGCAATACTGTTTATTGATCCGTTTGGATTGTTGACAGGGGAAATATTGCCTTCTTTATCGCAGTATCTGAAAATTACCTGACCATTCGCTTCAAGTTCCTGGATGGTTTCAGGTTCAGCAAAATAATTACCTTCACCGTGAGCAATGGGAATCTTGAGAACAGAACCATCAGGGATTCTATTTGTAAAAACCTGACTGGGGTTTACAGTTTTGAGATACACATCTTTACAGATAAACTTCAGAGAGTCATTCTTGAGTAGAGCACCGGGAAGCAGCTTTGACTCAGTAAGTATCTGAAATCCATTGCAAATACCTATTACAATTCCCCCACGATCAGCGAATGAGATAACCTCATTCATAATAGGAGAAAGTTTAGCGATGGCACCAGATCTGAGATAATCACCATAAGAGAATCCTCCAGGTAGTACCACCGCGTCAATTCCTTTGAGATCGGTATCCTTATGCCACAAAAATGTCACATCAAAATCAAGGATTTTCTTTAGAGCGTAATAGGCGTCATGATCACAGTTTGATCCAGGGAAAACTACGACTCCGAATTTAATTTTTTTCATAAGGCTCAAGTGAAAATTCAAAGTCTTCGATGATGGGATTTGCCAGGAGCTTTTCGCAGAAGCTTTTTACCTCTGATTCGGCAATGGCAAGGTCAGTAGTATCAACAAAAAAGGTAATATCCTTATTTATTCGGACATCATGAATATTTTCAAATCCCAAGAGCTTAGCACCTTGCTCTGCACCTTTGCCCTGTGGATCCAAAATTGAGGGGCGACGCTTGACTAATACGCTGGCTTTATACACTTAGAAATCCTTTGTTTTAGCGGGTAATTCAGGTCAGACTTTACCTGAGAGAAGATTCATTACATATTTAAAAATACTGAGAAGGATAACGAAAACAAAAATATAGATTAGTGACCTCTCACCAAAAAGGAATATGACCAAAAGAGAGAGCGCAAGGAACACGAAATGCCACGGTTTCTCTTTGATTCCATAGATGCTGAATTTGGGAAGGGTTTCGAAACGGATTCTGCTGACCATGAGGAATGAAATTATAAAAAGACCGGGAATGATAAAAGCCCGTATTTGCTGTGGCATATCATTCTTATCGGGATAAGCGATTATAAAAAATGTGACTGTCATGGCTGCCAGTGGGGCAGGGAGTCCGTAAAAAAACTCTTTATCATATCCAATCAATTCGGCATTAAAACGTGCCAGTCTGTAGCCTGCTGCGACGAGGTACAATATCGGGGCAACGAATGCAAATTCCACAGTCTGATTAAGATGACTGGCATAGATAATATAGGCAGGTGCAAGTCCAAAACTTACTACATCAGCAAGTGAGTCGAGCTCCACTCCAAAAGTTGAAGTGGCTTTTAAGGCCCTTGCTGCAATTCCATCAACAGCGTCAAATGCTGCTGCAGCTACAAGTATCCAGCCTGCAAGGGAGTAGTCTCCCTGAGAGGCGTAAACAATAGCGAGGAAGCCCCCCACCATATTAGCGAAGGTAAAAATACTTGGTACAGATTTTATAATTCGTTTTCCCGGGGAGTTCATTTTGGAAGTTCCGCAACAATAGTTTCACCAGCATATACTACATCACCTGGTTTTACTTTGATTTTTGAATCAGGCGGGACAAGAATATCAACTCTGCTGCCGAATTTGATCATACCAAATCGTTCGCCTGAGATAACCTTTTGACCTGGGGTCAGTTCATTAATAATTCGTCTTGCCACGAAACCAGCTATCTGTGAGATGAGGATTTTACCGAAGGGGGTTGCGTAACCTGTCAGCCAACGTTCATTTCTCTCAGAAGCTTTGTCTTCAAATGCGGCGATGTATTCACCCGGAATATACTGGCTGTATTCAACAATTCCAGTAACAGGGTTTCTATTGACATGAACATTGATCGGAGACATAAACACTGCAATCTGTGTCGCCTTGCCTTTAAGATATGAAGTTTCTTCAACATCTTTGATAAGCAATACTTTGCCGTCGGCAGGAGTAATAACATTATTATCGCCAGGTGGTGTGGTTCTATCCGGGTCTCTGAAGAACTGTAGCGTGAACACCAAGAGAAGAAATGCCAATGTAAACAGAGAGTAACGGAAGTACATATTCTGCAGGAATATTCCACCGACTATCAGGAGGAAAACAATGATACTTACAATACCAATAGTTGTATAGCCGTATTTAGTTAACATTGGGTCTCTTATACTTTAATAAAGTCTAACAGTTGATCAGTATACATCTTCAACTCACGGGTTCCACTGACTGTAAGTGGCTTTGGAAGTGAGCCATTTGTGACTGAAGCAACCTGTAATGAGGGAGACAAAAAGTCTCCGATTACAGCAATTTTCTCATCAACTATTCCAAATGAACAGATAAATTCGCACAGAACCAAGTTCCTCCTTTCGAAAAAGGATTTGAGAACTGCGTTGGTTTTTCCTGCAAGTCTATTAATAGACCGCAAGTGCTGAACTGGCAAGACATTGAAGCTAATCAGTTGACTCTCGGACAAAAAAACTATCGGTTCTCTATGCAAAAAGTGAAGGAGCACAGGAGTTGACAAAGGTGTGCCAAACTCCAGACTAAAAGTATGGGCCATCTTCTGATCTGTATAGTTAATGACCCTTATGATCACGGGGAGGGGAGTATGAGGATGGAATGCAATTTTGTTTGCATCAACCCTCTCCCGAAATAAAACTGGAAGATTATATCCCTTTAGGAAATCCAGGAAGAAAGAGTTGATGATTGAATTTTTCTCTCCCAATCCTTTAAAACGAAGCCGGCCTCCCTTGATATACTTGGTAGTATCAGGAAGGGAATGAATGACATCATTGTTTACATTATCAGGATGCATCTGCTCCATTGATTTTGCTATCTGGTACCGGTTCAAAATTACTAAAAGAGAGAGCAAAAATATACTAAAAGTAAAAGTAAAATGTTTCTATTATGTTTATATTTCGGGTTCTAACCATGTTTGATTTTACAGATTACAAACGAAAATGAGGTACAGCTGATGAAAGGCGGAATGCCCAACATGCAAGGAATGCTGAAGCAGGTACAAAAGCTGCAGCAAGATATGGCAAAGGTTCAGGAAGAGCTTAGCAATAAAACCATTACGGAAGAAGCTGGCGGTGGAATGGTGAAAGCAACTGCGAATGGTGACAAAAAGATTGTCTCTCTTGTGATAGACCCACAGGTCATCGTTGCAGAGGATAGGGAGATTCTGGAAGATCTCGTGATCGCTGCGGTGAATAAAGCGCTTGAATCAGCAGGTAAGATGGCTGAAGAAGAGATGGCAAAGGTAACCAAAGGAATGATACCGCCAGGAATGAATATCCCGGGATTATTCTAATCCAGTGGCAGGACAATGAGTATTGCTGAACCTCTACAAAGAGCTATCGATGAGTTTTCCCGGTTTCCGGGTATAGGCAGGAAAACTGCGCAAAGGCTTGCCCTTTTTTTGCTCAACCGGGACAGTGAAGATGTAAACCGTTTTATCCAATCAGTAGTTGATTTAAAGAGCAAAATGCGTCATTGTTCACTCTGTTTCAATCTGAGTGAACATGAGATCTGCTCAGTATGTGAAAATCCAAAGCGGGACAGAAGCGTTATTTGCGTTGTTGAAGAAGTTAACGATGTGATGGCTATTGAAAAGACGCATGAGTATTCAGGGCTCTATCATGTGCTTGGTGGGGTTTTATCTCCGTTGAGTGGTATTGGTCCTGATGACTTGCATCTGAAAGAGCTTTTGTCCCGCGTTGAAACCGGAGAAGTGAAAGAAGTAATTCTTGCCCTGAATCCGGATACTGAGGGAGAGACTACAACGTTGTATCTTGCGAAGATGCTGAAGGGACTTGATGTCCCTGTCTCCAGAATTGCAAGAGGAATACCAATCGGTGGAGAACTAGAATTTATTGATGAAGCCACCATCGGCAGGGCAATGTCAGGCAGGATGTCCTTACTATGAGCTTATGGTTTGAAGATTGGTTTGCGTCTGAATTGTACTTCCTCACCTATGGTCATCGTAATGATGATGATGCGAGGGAGCTTTTTGATCTAATCTTAAGGAATACCGGTGTAGTACCTCCTGCCACAGTGCTTGATTTGCCATGCGGCACTGGGCGTCATTCGGTTCTGTTCGCACAAAAAGGGTTTCAGGTGACCGCTGCAGATTTAAGTCCCCTGATGATTCAAAGAGCCAGACAGAAGGCTCATGAGTGCGGTGTGGAGATAGATTTTCAACAATCGGATATACGGAAATTCTCTTCCGAAAAGAAATTTGACCTTACGCTTAATCTTTTTACCAGTTTTGGGTATTTTGATGAAGATGAGGAGAATTTTGGAATCATCCGAAAGATGGCTGAGTTGACAGTACAAGGTGGTTGGTTTGTGCTGGATTATATTAATCCCGGATATGTTGAGCAGAATATCATACCCGAAACATCAACACAACATGGTGATTATGTTATAATCCAAAAGAGGAGCATAAAAGGGCATCGGATTGTTAAGCACATTGAAGCAAGGAATGGGGATAAGAGAGAGTTTTTTTCCGAATCAGTTGCTATGTATGGCAGTCAGGAAATTGCTTCCTGTCTTCAAAGAAATGAGTTTTCGATAATAAGTGTTTCAGGTGATTATTCTGGAAGCCCTTTTGTATTGGAATCATCACCAAGACAAATCTACTTTGCAAAGCGTAAATAACAGTTATCCAATTTTGCGGAAAAAACATGAAGTCTCCTAGACAGATAGCGTTTCTATGTATTTTTGTGGTACTTCTCTCTGGATGTGATATTTTTTCAACCAGAGAGGAAGAGAAACCCGAAGAACCACGGTCTGACTACGAGGTACCATTCAGTGCTGAGATTTTGATCAGTAATTTCTCGAAATCGCTTCAACAGAAGAATGTACAAAACTACCTTGCATCATTCGCTGATTCATCCTTCAGTCCGGTACCTTATTCATTTATCCCATCTGCCGGCTCTCAGGCACAATATCCGGAATTAGCGCAAGGATGGAGCAGACAGAATGAGAGCGATTTCTTTAACAATCTGGTAACTAAGGTATCCAGTGACATCCCAATTACGATTTCACTTAGCGATACATTATTGATTCCGCTTGCAGATAGTGCGGAGTTTTCATCGCGTTACACATTATCAGTGCCTCATCGTGATCCTGTGTTCCCAACCGTTTTTCAGGGAGAAATGAGATTAAAACTTGTACGGGATCAGAGATTGATTTGGGTGATAAGGGAGTGGCAGGATATTAAAAATAGTACTCTTCCAACGTTCAGCGAACTGAAGGGGTACTTTTATTAAAGGGGTGATTCTTATAGGCTTACTATTGCTTTTAGCGTGCGGATGTAAAAATCCTTTCGCCCCTGATGTTAATTATGATGGTTTTTCCACTGGTACTGGTTTATCAGATTTGAAGACCCCCGAGGGTGTCTTCACGAATATGCGCTATGCATATTCCTTCAAAGACACGTTGATTTACGGTGAGTTGCTTAGTTCCGACTTTCTCTTTACCTACCGTGATTATGAAAATGGGTTCGATGTTTCCTGGAGTCGTCAGGAAGAGATGAAGACTGCCCATGGTCTATTTACGAATACTGACAGGCTCGATTTAGTGTGGAATAATATAGTATTATCAACAATTGACTCAACTACAGCCAATATTATACGTGGATTTAATCTGACCATAACTTTTAATCCTTCGGACGTGATCAGAATTGATGGGAGGGTAAATATGGGATTGAAAAAGAACCACGATACAGGGAAATGGCAGATTTCCAGCTGGATTGATGAATCAAACTACTAAGTGACCAAAAATGATTTTTATCCTAAAAGAGACGTTCAGAGGACTCCGGAGAGCAGGTGTGTCGCTCGTTTTTTCGCTGGTTTCGATGAGTATTGGTGTGCTTCTGATTTACCTGTCTGTATACTCAGTAGTTGTAAGCAGAGATATAGAATCATTTCTTAAAAGTAATCTGGTTTTGCATGTCTATCTCCAGGATTCGATTACGGTGGAGTCGCTTGAGAAGATTAACCATGAATTACACACCAAGCCTTTTGTTGATAGCGGGAAGTATATCAGTAAGGAAGCAGCAGCTGAGATATTCTTACGCGAGACGGGTGAGGACTTTCAATCTGTATTGGAGTATAATCCATTACCAGCATCTTTTGTTATAAGACTCAATGACCTTTACCTAAAGCATCACAGTATTGGAAACGTGTTGACCGAGATAAAGATGATGCATGGAGTTTCTGATGTGGTTTACAAAGCCGAAATGTTTACAGTTATTTTAAACACTTTGGAAACTATAAATGTTTATCTTTGGATTATTACTTGTTTTCTTGCGGTTGCTGCATTGTATATTGTTTATGCAACGTTACGGCTGATTCATGATAGAAGGACTCAAGAAATTGAAACTATGAAGCTGGTTGGCAGTTCTACGATCAGTATCCGATTGCCGGAAATCTTTGCAGGAACCATTATTGGGGTATTTGCTGCTATCTTATCAGGTGTTATGATGTATATCACACTCCATTATAGCGGAAAAGTAATCGGCATCGAGTATAATTACGGGCGATTTTTGGGTTTTCCTTATTATTTACTAGCTCTGACAGGACCATTGATGGGTTTGCTTTGTAGTATTTTCTCGTCCCGCTCATCGAAGGTTAAAATTGGATAATACTCCCGTTTTTTTTAACTTTAAATTCTAACTTATTAAGGAATGGTGCAGAATGCGTCTTTTTTTTAGTGCGATAGCCATTTTCGTACTCGTGTGTTCATTTCAGGTTTCAGCCCAGGATAATGTCAGAATCGGTGTTGACGGTAAAAGCCTGATTCAAACGAATGGGGCTTTTTATGATTATTCATTACCAAATACGGTGAATATCAAGGTATCAGTCTGGGGATTCGTCAAGCATCCTGGATATTATCTCGTTCCGGAGTCAACAACTTTTTTTGAGTTGTTGTCTTATGCCGGGGGACCAACAAATGATGCATATATGAATGATATTCGCTTATACCGTACAAGCAGTGATAAGTCAAATGAAGTTTTACAATTGGATTATCAGAATATGCTATTTGAGAGCAAGGAGGGAAACGCTATCATTACGCCTCCAATGATTCAACCAGGTGATATAATAGTATTGCCTGGAGAGCCACGGTTATATTTTCGGGATTATCTTACACTTACCTTGTCAATTGTATCCACTTTAATCTCACTTGCAATATTAATCATTAATATTGCAAAATAGTTTTGATGATCACCATTTTGTTATTTGGAGGAATTTGTGAATAGCAGAAAGAGAGAATTCTCTCAGAGCGATGCGAGCAGCATTAAAGACTACATTCAAATCATCAGGCAGAATCTATTCCCGATTCTACTGATTACCCTGACCAGTTTGATATTCGCTGTAATCTTTGCAGTGAACTCAGTAAATATTTACCGATCAGTTACTTCATTGAAGATTTCAAAGCCCGAGGGAAGTATATTGAAGTCTTCATTGATGCCAGAATTCAGTGATTTTGGCAGCGACCGGTTTATAGCCAATGAAATTCAGATACTCAAAAGCTATAGCATTAAAGAGCGAGTTGCCCATGCACTTATTGATACCTTTGCGCAATTGAATGTCCCTGATAGTTTTTCTGTTATTCTTGATAAAGGTCTAACAAAGAAAAATGGTAAAGCAGTACTTTTAGGTGTTTATGAGATTAACAACACTCTGGATGGTATTGTATCCATTAATCAGATAAGGGGCTTAGATGTTGTTGAAATCAGTGTTGATTCTCCATCACCTTTTGAGGCAAAGCTAATAGCCAATACATATGCTCACGAATACAGAATGTACAATCTTGAGATTGCAAGAAACCAACTAACTATTGTGAAAGAGTTCCTTGCACAGCAGAGAAACGAAAAGCTTACTGAACTAAATCAATCAGAAGATTTGCTGAAGGTATTTCAAGAAAGTGGAGGAGTTGTAGCGCTTGATGAGCAGGCAAGCAATTTGATCTCGCAATTATCAGATTTTGAAGCAAAATTGAATATGGCGAAGATTGAAATGAAAGCTACTGAGCTTTCGCTTGGCAAATTACGGCAAGAATTAAGAGATCGGGATCCTAAGATATCAGCTTATATTGAAGGTTTTGCCTCAGAGAATTACATTAAGACATATCAGGAAGAGATAGGTAAGCTTGAACTCAATCGTGATGTTGCTCTAGCAAACCGAGAGGGCACTGGCGCCAGCGCTAGCAATGCAGTTATCAATCAGTATAATAAGAAGATTGATGATCTGAAGAAGAAACTCGATGAGAAAATAGAAATCTTTAAGCGTGGAGCTTTTTCAACAAGCCCTGATGAAATTAAAGATTTGAGTATGCATTTGATCGAACAGGAAGTAAATTACCAAG
>JAEXTR010000210.1 GCA_023406915.1 Bacteroidota bacterium | reverse complement strand
GGGTATATGATTGATGAATATTTCTACATAGGTTAATGAAGAGATTTATCCCCACCAGACTTTCCTGGAAACTGATTACGGTGATTGTATCCGTCATTCTTTTTCTCATGTTGATTCAGACGGTTGTAACAACTCTCGCGTTACGGCAGGACCTGATATCCTCATTAGCTGAAAAGACATTTGAAGCCTCTGAAATCGTTAAGAACTCTACCCGATACAGCATGTTACTGAATCTTAAGAGCGATGTGAATAAGATATTGCAGAACATCGCCACAAAAGATGGGATTACTTCGATTAAGATTTATGACAAACTAGGTGTTGTAACTTACGCTTCTGATTCACTTTATCTGAATAAATCAGTGGATATTCAGAATGAGATTTGTCAGCCTTGTCATCGGCCTCAGATACCATTGACAAACCTTTCTGTAAATGACCGCACCCAAATACGGGATTTAAACGGCGTTAAGGAATTGTTTATATTGAACCCTATTGAGAACAGCCCGGACTGCTCGACTTCCGAATGCCATGAAAGTCAGAAAACATCAAGTATCCTGGGAATTATGGAAATGTCCGTTCCCCTGAAAAGTATTGATACCATCGTTGACAAAAATGTGTCTACCGTACTGATCTATATTGTTGGTGGCACAGTATTACTGGCACTCCTTACTGCGGTGTTTATTAATATCTTCATCAACAGACCGCTGAGAAAAATCACTCAGGGTATTCATGTGCTCTCTGGGGGGGACCTGAGTTACCGTTTACCGGTAAGCGGAAAGGATGAACTGGCAGAGGTAGCAGTGCAGTTAAATGATATGTCTGGAAAGCTGCAGAACGCCTACGATGAAATCAAAGGGTGGAACGAAACACTGAATATTAAGATCGAAGAAAAAACACATGAACTGAAGAACATCTATACGCAAGTGAACCAGATTGAGAAGCTGGCTTCACTTGGTAAACTATCTGCCACAGTTGCACATGAACTAAACAACCCCCTGGCAGGCATTCTGACCTTCAGCAAGCTCATCATCAGAAAGATTGATAAGATGCCCAAGACTGATGAACTGACGAAGATCAATAATCATTTGACAATGATTGCTGAAGAGGCAGACCGGTGTGGAAGAATTGTAAAGGATTTGTTGTTGTTCTCACACAAAGGTGATGATGAATTCGTAAGAGAAAACCTGTGTACGATTGCAGACCGTGCGATACAACTTATTGACCACCACCTCCATCTGCACAAGATAACCCTGGAAAAAGAGTATCAGTACCCGGAAATACTGGTTGACTGTAATCCTCAAAAGATTCAACAGGCACTGTTATCACTTTCGATCAATGCTATTGAAGCTATGGAGGAGGGAAAAACGCTCCATGTATCCATCACAAGGGAGAGTGATAAAGTTGTTGTACGGATCAGGGATGAAGGAAGCGGTATTGATGAAAAGATTTTACCTACCATCTTTGAGCCTTTTGTGACGACAAAAGAGTCGGGTAAGGGTACCGGTCTTGGCCTCTCAGTAGTATACGGTATCATTTCCGCACATAGTGGTAAAATTGAAGTTGAAGAGACTTCACTGGCAGGAACGACATTTAAGATAACGCTGCATTCCCCAAAAGAATTACCGGTTTAACAAAGGAACTGACTATGAAACCCAGAATATTAGTAGTTGATGATGAAAGAATATTTCGCGAGTCTCTGTACCATTGGTTCGAGGAGGACGGTTATGATGTAACCGCAGTTGAGAGCGGAGAAGCCGCCTTGAAGGTATATGACAAGGATTTGTTTGATCTGGCACTGGTTGATATGAAAATGCCGGGGATGAATGGAATTGAACTCCTCTCAAAGATCCGGGAGATTGACAAGAATGCGATCGTTATCATGATCACAGCTTTTGCTTCAGTGCCTACTGCAATCAAAGCACTCAAGGACGGAGCCTTTGATTACATTACCAAACCAGTTGACCCTGACGAGTTAAATCATCTGGTCGAAAGAGCCCTGAAGCAGAAAAATCTTCAAAATGAAAACATCAGACTCAAGGCGAACATTGAAGAGACCTTAAAACCGGAAAATCTGATCGGTGAAAGCATGCAAATGCGGAAACTGTTTGAGATGATCAGTACTGTAGCAAAAACAGATACAACGGTAATGATCAGAGGTGAGAGCGGTACTGGCAAGGAACTGGTAGCCAAAGCGATCCACATCAACAGCAAGCGCAGATATTTTCCTCTGGTAACCGTAAATTGCGGTGCACTGGCTGAGTCCCTGCTCGAAAGTGAGCTTTTTGGTCACGAGAAAGGGGCGTTTACCGGTGCGCAATACCGCCGAAAAGGAAAATTTGAGATGGCTGATAACGGAACGATCTTTCTGGATGAAATCGGTTCTGTCTCGGCAAAGATGCAGGTCGAGTTATTGAGGGTTATCGAATCAAAGCAATTCAGCCGTGTTGGCGGGAATGATATTGTTTCATCTGATTTCAGAATTATCGCCGCCACGAATGAGCCTTTGGAGAATATGGTGAAGCGCGGACAGTTCAGAGAAGATTTGTTCTACCGTCTGAATGTATTTACCATTTCTATTCCTCCATTGCGCGAGCGAAAAGAAGATGTTCCCCTCCTGGCATATTATTTCCTGAACAAGTTCAGCACTGCAATGAATAAAAACATTACAAAGATTTCCCATGATGCAATGGAATTTATGCAGAATTACCGCTGGAATGGGAACGTGCGTGAATTGGAGAACGCAATTGAGCGTGCAGTTGTGGTTGGTAAAGGGAATGAGATCATTCCGGAAGACCTGCCATTCCATCAATCGTACTTTACTTCGTCAGATTCAGAAGCAGAATCATTAGATATGATTGAACGCAGGCATATCATAAAGATTCTTGAGAATAACGAGAGGAATATCTCCCGCAGAGCAAGAATACTCGGGATTGCCCGAGTGACCCTTTATAATAAAATTGAAAAGTATGATCTCAAACGGCACGGTCGTTAATTGTGCGCCACTTGAGTTCAATAACACTTCTCTGCTTGAAAGAGTAGAAAGTGCGCTTCAGCAATCCCTTACTGCTGAAATCAAGCGGACTCAACTGCCAATGGACCTGCAATCGGTCTATTCTCAGGAACGGAATCAGTATTATAGTACAAAGCTCATTGCTGACTCCCTCCCTATCACAGAGGGTTATCAAGGGAAGGTGCTGATGATGGTCGATGTCGACCTCTACATTCCTGTGTTTACCTATCTGTTTGGTGAGGCACAATTAAACGGGCGGACTGCCCTTGTTTCAACCTGTCGCCTGCATGAAGAGTTTTATGCTGTAAAGCCGAATGATACACTTCTCTTTACCAGGACTATGAAAGAAGTGTTGCATGAATTGGGACATACTTTTGGATTGAAGCATTGTGGCAACTGGGATTGCATTATGCACGCATCGCTCGGAGTTGAAGAGATCGACATCAAGGGAGAGTTCTTTTGTGATGAGTGCCGGAAAGTTGTGCCCGGTTATAAGGCAATAGCGTATAAGTTTCTATGAAGAGTTTATGAACATCGTATTACGGGCAGAAGCCATCTCGAAAAGTTTTCAATCAGCCAGAGAAAAAAAGCTGATCGTATTGAACCAGTGCAACCTGCAGCTGACGGAGGGGTGCATTAGTATTATTGTTGGTGCTTCTGGCTCGGGAAAGAGTACACTGCTCCACATTCTGGGTGGACTCGATAAACCTGACAGTGGGTCGGTTTATTTCAGAGACACCGATATCTTCAGACTCAGTGAACGAAAACTGAATGGCTTCAGGAACAGGAGTCTGGGATTTGTGTTTCAGTTTCATCATCTTTTACCGGAGTTCACTGCGCTTGAGAATGTCTGCATTCCACAAATGATTGCCGGGAAATCCTTAAAAAGTGCAGGTGAACGAGGAATGCATTTACTGGAAGAATTGGGGGTACGTGATCGCGGAACGCACAAACCAGCGGAACTATCCGGAGGTGAGCAACAAAGAATCGCCATTGCAAGGGCACTGGCAAATGATCCTGAGATTATCCTCGCTGATGAACCAACAGGAAATCTGGATAGCAAAAACAGTGAAGCAGTGGCAAATATTTTTACAGATTTAAAACAGAAATACGGGAAGACTCTTCTGATCGTCACCCACCAAAAAGAACTGGTAAGTATTGCGGATCAGGTTTTCGAAATGAAGGACGGAACTGTCCATCAAATACGCTGAAAAGCCACCTGATTCCTCTTACAAGATTACCATCAATTACTCTGATGCACTTTTTCCATGAATGACACCAGCAACCTCACTCCATATCCTGTCATATAATTCTGTGTGTATGAAAAGAGCGGGTTCGGCATTGCCGGTCCGGCAATATCTATATGTATCCACGGAATTTCAGGCGCAACGAAAGCCTCAAGGAATTTGGCTGCATGAATAGCTCCACCATATCTGGAGGAGCCAATGTTTCTAAGGTCGGCTACACTGCTTTCGATCATTTTCTTGTAACGCTCCCACAATGGAAGTCTCCATAGGTATTCACCAGTTTCAGTACCAGCTGTTTCAAGAAGATCAATGTACTCTTCATAATGGGTGAAGTAAGCTGCGGTAATCTCTCCGAGGGCAACAGCTGCAGCCCCGGTAAGAGTTGCCATATCAACGATCAAATCTGGTTTCTGCTTACTAGCATAATGTAATGCGTCAGCAAGTATCAGCCTTCCCTCAGCGTCCGTATTATCAACCTCCACTGTCTTTCCGTTGGATATAGTCAAGATATCACCTGGTTTAACGGCAGTTCCTGAAGGCATATTTTCTGCCAGAGGCATTACCCCGATAATGTTGATGGGAATTTTCAGCGCAGAGGCTGCTGCTAATATACCGGCAACAGAAGCAGCACCTGACATATCCCCTTTCATCTTCCACATACTCTCCGCGGGCTTTAAGGAAATACCACCTGTATCAAAGGTGACCCCTTTCCCCACAAGAGCGATGGTCTTTGCATTCTTTTTTCCACAGCGATACTCAGCAACCACCATTCTGGGTGGGTTTGCGCTCCCCTTTCCAACACCGAGGATTCCCCCCATCATATACTTTCCAAGAAGTTTTTCATCCATCACGGTAATTTTCACACCTTTCGGCGCGAGATAACGTTTTACGTTTTCGCTAAACATTGCGGGGGTAAGATTGGCAGACGGCTCATTCTGCAGGTCTCGGGCAAAAAAGACTGCCTGCATCAACAGGGTTGCCTTCTTCACGGGTGCCGTCATTTTTTTCTCAGGGTCATACACGATGAGAGACATCGTTTCAGACTTTTTGTCTGATTTATACTTATCGAATGAGTAAGAAGCGAGCAAAAAACCCTCAAGTACAGCCTGTGCTGAGATTTCTGATAGCGTTATTCTGCTGATATCAAGTACGGTTGTGAGTTTTTTGTACTCACTGATGTAAGGAAACAGACCTGCAAAGTGTTCCCGCATTTCAGCAGGGTCTTTCAGTTTTGCTGCATCAATACCGGCAAAAGTGAGAGCAGAACGATTATTGTCTGGTGAGTACCTGAGTATCTTTTTCCCGGCGAAGGCGGTAGAACACATCTCCTTATTCACAAACACTCCGAATAATTCGGCTATCGAAAACATACCGGACTGGAAGTTCTCTTCTGTTGTGCCGGCATCAAATACAATGAGCCTGGGATGCTTTACTAATTCTTTTTCAGTAAGTTTATGCGATAAAGAAATTTTCAGGTCTGTCATACCATTTCC
>JAEXTR010000147.1 GCA_023406915.1 Bacteroidota bacterium | reverse complement strand
TTCCGTTCAAATGAGAGGATGAGCGGAAAAAGGATAATGCCTATATGTAACCATCCATAAAGGCTCATTGCTACAGTCTGGAAAGGAGCGAGTTCAGGCGCTGATTCTCAGTTTCAGACATTCGTTCACTGCTGATCATAAACTCCACGATACCGCGATAGGTCTTTCTGTCCATACCCTGCTGATCCCCCTTTATCAATAAAGCATAGATCATAGATTTATCCTGATCCCGTTCTTCACTGTACCCAAGGATACCGGGAAGGTGGTGAAGAATTGAAAAACGAAGGAAACGGAACTCCAGATCGTCGGGTGCCTTCGCAAGGGCGCCAGCAATTTTTTCCAGACCTGTGTTCAGATGAGATAGCTTTGATATAGGGTTCCATGCGTGTTTACCAAGGAGCGTTTCACCGGCACCATAGTAGGCAAGCACGAAAGGGTTTTTTGATTGCAGTGATTTCCGGAACTGTCCGGAGAGTAGTGCAAGCAATTCCTCAACACGGTCCTCATCCTCTATACCGGCATAAAACAGTTTTCTGATCTTTTCACTGTCAGAAGAATCTATGCCATACCCGCCGGAGAATGCCGGTGCAGCAAAGAGCAGAAACAGGAGCAGAGTTCGGGAGAGGAGTTTCAGCATACTTTCAGCACCTTCACTTCGAGGAATGACTTCAGCAGGAGGAAGAATTTTGCCGTGTTTGATACGCGGACTCTTCTTTCCAGCAGGGTCTTCACTTTTGATTTTTTAATGATATTAAACAACTGGTAGTAGTAGAGATATGCCGAATAGACACCGAGGCGGACACCCGCAGGCAACTGTCTGATACCCTGCAATGCATGGGAGAATTCCTTCTCGATTTCATCTTCAAGACGTCGTTTCGACTCATCATCAATACCCACTACATCGCCGATACCTGGCAGATAAATCCTTCCCCGTTCTGCAAGATCACTCTTCATATCACGCAGGAAGTTGACTTTCTGAAACGCAGAGCCGAGCGCCTTTGCCGGGAGTTCCAGTTTATCATACATCTCCTGGTTACCGTCAACAAACACTTTGAGGCACATCAGACCGACGACTTCTGCTGAGCCATAGATATAATCATCGTACCGATCTTTTTCATAATAGCTGTTGTACAGATCCATTTCCATGCTGTCAAGGAATTCGCGGATATGGTTCAGGTCAACATTGTACGTCCGTACGGTTTCCTGAAACGCATGGATCACGGGATTCGTGGAAACGCCCCGCTCGATAGCGCGGAATGTTTCCTCTCGGAATTCGAGCAGCAGAGGTTTGCGGTCGTAATCAGTAAACGAATCTACAATCTCATCTGCCACACGGACATATCCGTAGATATCATAGACAGGCTGCCGGTATTTCTTTGCAAACGCAGCAATACCAAGGCTGAAGGAAGTGCTGTACTTCCTGGTAAAAAGCCTGCTTATATTATGACTAATGTGATGATATAATTCCATACTCTTCCTTAAGTCTTTGCATTACTAACCTGGAACTGATGATAACCATTGGTAAACCGGTGCCGGGAGTTGTAGAGGCACCTACATAATAGAGATTCTTTAATTCTTCATCCTTGTTGCGGGGACGGAAGGCGCCCACCTGCATCATACCGTGCGCAAGTCCTAAACCGGAGCCGCGGTACAGTCCGAATGCATTTTGCCAGTCAATCGGGTCCATTACTTCTCGGACAACGATATTGCTTTTGATATCGTAACCCACCCGTTTGGAGAGGTCATCGATAATACTGTCAGCAAGCTGTTCTTTGTCGTCCCAGTTGCTTTTGAACCGGAGATCGGGTACAGGGCACAGGACGAAAATATTTTCATGTCCTTCGGGTGCACATTCGGGAGTTGTTTTTGATGAAACATTCACATAATAGTAAGGCTTTTGCGGACTGATGGAAGAAGTGAAGATCGTATCCGCATAACCCTTGAAATTACTTCCGAGGAAATAGTTGTGATGTTTCAGGTTGTCTATCTTCCCCTTTACACCAAGGTAAAAGGTGAATGGAGCAAGAGTCCATTCCATTGCGTCAAGCTTTTCTTCGCTAAACTTTTTGCGGTTCAGGATTGAACCCCGGAACCAGGCAGCATCAGCATTGATGATAAAAAAGTCACCGCCATACACAGTGCCATCTTCTGTCTTCACACCGGTCAATACCCCATCATGTTCAACAACTCCGGTTACTTTTGTGTTGTAATGAATTTTTACATCATACTGATTGAGCAGCTTCAGGAGTTCTTCCACTACCGTGTACATTCCGCCATCGATGTGCCAGTAACCGTTATGGCGCATTTCAGTATAATTCAGCAGCGAATATATTGCCGGAGTTTTGAAAGGGGTATTGCCAAGGAAGAAGGCAACAAGAGAGAATATCACCCGTGCTTCATTGGTCTTAAACGTATGCTCCACCTCGCTCCACATCGTTCGGAACAGATATGGCAGGTGTTTCTTCGGCACTCTGGTCAGTTTCAGCAGATAGCCAAGCAGTGAATCAAAGTTTGATTTCACGACTTTATCTTCAGTGTCGTGAAAGAACTCACCGGCACGCTTCAGATAGGCATCTGCATGCTTTACAAAATCGGGTTCAAGGTCTCCGAACTCCTGTTGGAGTTTTTGGAGGTCCTTATACAGTTGAATTGGTTTCTCCCTGCCTTCAAAGAACACCTGATAGAGGGGGTCAAGTTCCCGCATCTTCACCGGGTTCTTTAAGCCACAGGATGCAAAGAGCTCTTCGAGCTCGTAAGTCATACTCATAAACGAGGGACCGACATCAAAGGTAAAGCCGTCTTTCTCCAGCCTGTTTAATCTGCCGCCAGCCCTATGGTACTGCTCAAGCATAGTAACACTGTGTCCTGCAGTTGCCAGGCGCAATGCTGCGGATAACCCGCCAAGTCCGGTACCAACAATTACAAACTCTTTTTTCATGATCCGCTTCTTTTACAGTCTCTGTCTTTTAGAAATACGTTGTGTATAGAAATAAACCTTGTTCGCTGTCAATTAGTTTCACATGTAAAATAATCAGTGCAAATGGAACCTTTCTGTAAGATTCATTGTACTAAGCACCACGGCGAGTGTCCCCTGCCCGAAGGCAGTGGAATCACCGGTGCAGTAAAAATTGCGGAACGGCGTGACGATTCCAGGCATTCTGAGGAGTCCATAACGGACTGAGTGAGGGATTCCGCCCACAGTTCCATCCTTGCGTCTGGTATAGTTACTAAAAGTTTTTGGCGTACCCCCTTCAAGATACACTACCTCATTCCCCCTCGCTTCGGGAAAGGCAGAAAAAAAGTATTCCATCATTCTATTTGTCATCACCGATTTTTTACGAATATATTCTTCTTTCGGCAAGCCAACCCAACCGGAGGGTTTAGTATGCGTAGAAATGGCAACAGAACGCCAACCGGAGGGTGCCCTGCGTGTATCATTCGGATGGGATAAAGAGATGAAGACTGAGCGGCTTCCATCACCGGGGTATGGTGCATCTCCATGGAATTGATGATACAGTGTATTGGGTAAGCCGGCATCACTGATTCCAAAGTTCACGGTTGCTGCCCCCCACAGAGGCGGAAGTGATGAAGAAACACGGGCAAAGTAACTGCTGATTTCCCCTTCTTTGAGGGCGGGAAGGTTGTAAACCGGAATCGCTGAAACGATGGCACGGGCGGAGTAATTGTTTCCGCGCTTTGAACGGATCACGTACCGGGAGTTTGCCTCCCTGATAATGGCAGTCACCTGCTCCTTCAGCAGCAGAGTCCCACCATACCGCTGGAATACATCACTGATCAACTGTGCCGGGGCAGTCATTCCACCTACCGGATAATAGGTATCATTCGGGTATGCCAATGCAAGGGCGGCGGTCAGGAATGGAGTATCACTGCTGGTGTTCTGGGCGGTGATCATAAGTTGTTCCTCAACGAACTGCCGAAAAAGCGTATTTTCGGCAAGCCCCATTCTCTGCAGTACTGTTTCAGTTGAAGTAAAGAGTGCCGGAAGAAGGGGCAAACCGCTGAGGTTGCGGAACCGAATCAGCTTCAAGTAGTCCCCCAATGAGTAGGGTGGAAGGTAAGAATTACTTCCAGAAAGCTGGTACGCGGCTTCTTCGAGTTTCAGAATCTTCTGCCAGAATGGTATGGTTGTTTTACCAAAAAACGCTTCGGATGCCTGAAGCAGTTGTACCGGATCTGCCGGACGGTTAAAGGTATCCCCTGCCAGATGGACCACTACACCGGGGTCCATTTTAATCAACTCCGGATTAATGGAGAGTTCATTGAATAGTTTTCCGAAGGGCTGATGCGGTTTGATACCGCTGATGGTTGTTGCTCCTGCCTCGAAGCGGAAGCCATCCCGGTCGTAGAAGGAAGCACACCCCCCGATTTCTGAATGTGCCTCAAGAAGGCAAACGGAGTACCCTTTTTTCTGGAGCAATGCCGCAGAGGTGAGTCCGGCATAACCGGCACCGATAACTATAATATCATATTTTTTGGGATTCATCCTTATCTATGGTCGTTTTCTGAACAACAGCAAAATTGATGAAAATGTTGTGAACAGTGCGTTAATTTTCCTGAGAGAATGGAGTAGAATACTCACCGATGCCACCGTTTCAATCAAGCGTTGAACTTTCGTATCTTTACAAACTGTATTTTATAAAATTCCGGAGTTAAACCTCTTTTATGCTATTTCAACAGAGAACCCATACCTGCGGCGTATTGCGCGAAGAACATATTGGAAACAGAGTAGTCCTGAACGGCTGGGTGGATACACGCCGTGACCTTGGCGGAGTGATTTTTATTGAGCTGCGTGACCGGTATGGTATTGTGCAGGTTGTATTTGAACCATCATTTAATCAGGAAGCTCATATTGCTGCATCAGAACTGAGGAGTGAGTTTGTGGTTTCTGTTGAAGGATTGGTACGGAAGCGCCCCGAAGGTATGGAAAACCCATCCCTTGCTACGGGAATGATTGATGTTATGGTTGACCGTTTAGTGATCCTGAACCGGGCGAAGACCCCGCCGTTTGCAATCAGTGACACAACCGATGCGAATGAAGAGCTCCGGCTGAAATACCGGTACCTGGACCTCAGAAGATCTAAGCTGCAATCAAACCTGCTGCTTCGCCATAAGATGTACCAGATTACCCGTCAATATTTTGATGAACAGAGTTTTGTTGAAGTTGAAACGCCTGTCCTGATGAAAAGTACTCCCGAAGGAGCGAGAGATTTTCTGGTTCCTAGCAGACTGCACCGCGGTAAGTTTTATGCGCTGCCGCAGTCACCCCAGCAGTATAAGCAGATTCTGATGGTGGCAGGGATGGACCGCTACTTCCAGGTAGTGAAATGTTTCCGTGATGAAGACCTGCGCGCTGACCGTCAGCCCGAGTTCACCCAGATCGACGTGGAGATGTCATTCGTTGATCAGGAACAGGTTTTTGAAATTGTTGAAGGTCTGATGGCACGCTTCTATAAAGAGGTGTGGAACCGTGAACTGCAATTACCAGTGCAGCGCCTTACATTCTCAGAAGCAATGGAGCGGTTTGGCTCTGATAAACCGGACCTTAGATTTGGACTGGAGATGCAGACGCTCAATACTGTTTTCCAGAATACAGAATTCAGAGTGTTTAATGATGCCCTCTCATCCGGCGGCATCATTACCGGTCTGAAGGCTCCAGGATGCGGCACCTATACCCGTAATCAGCTGGATGTATTGACCGCCATGATGAAGAAGCTTGGTTCTGGCGGTCTGATCTGGATCAGGGTAACTGAGGAAGGAATTGAATCACCAACTGCGAAATTCTTTACCGAAACAGAGCAGCAGGAACTGCTAAAGGCGATGGATGCGGTACCTGGTGATCTGCTGTTTGTACTGGTTGGTAAGAAGTGGAAGACCTTATCCCTAATGGGTTCACTTCGCCTTGAAATGGCAAGAAGACTTGACCTGATTCAACCGGATGCTGCACCTGCCCTGCTGTGGGTGTATGAGTTCCCGTTGTTTGAGTGGGATGAAGAAACACAGCGGCTGTATGCAATGCATCATCCGTTTACCTCACCTCGGATTGAGGATATCCCGCTGATGGAATCAGCCCCTGAAAAAGTGTTTGCACGCGCGTATGATCTGGTGCTGAATGGAAATGAAATTGCAGGCGGTAGTATCCGTATTCACGATGCGGCTTTGCAGCAACTGATGTTCAGTGCGCTTGGGCTTTCAGCCGAAGAGGCACAGGAGAAGTTTGGCTTCCTGATGAATGCGTTCCAGTACGGCGCCCCGCCACACGGTGGCATTGCATTCGGGTTTGACAGACTTGCGATGATTTTTGCAGGTGAAGCATCAATCCGTGATGTGATTGCCTTCCCTAAAACAACCAGCGGTATATCCCTGATGGATGATGCTCCTTCAACAGTACCGGATGAGAACCTGAAAGAGCTGCATATCAGGGTGCGTGAAAGTAAGTAACCATATTTTCTGAAACTGATAGCCATGGCTAAAGACACTATTATCGTGATTTCCATACTCTCATTCATCGTTGCAGCCTCTATCCTGTACGGCGTATTTCTCCACAATCCAGATGGTGGTGATAAGAATAAGAAACCTGATACTGAGTTGACCAACTCAGAGCTGAGGCACTACTCATTCAAGCCAAAGGCAGCAGAGTCATTCACCCTGGCAACGCCGCTGAAGGAGATTTCCGGTCTGACTTTTTCTGAGAAGAACAGGCTGTACGCCAACAATGATGAACAAGGGGTGATCTTTGAAATCAACCCTGTTGATGGGTCTATACTCAGAACGATTGAACTGGCATCATTTACGGGTGAGAATGATTTTGAAGGCATTGCGGCTGCCAATGGTTATCTGTACATCGTGAACAGTTCTGGTCAGATCTATGGGATCAGGGAAGATGTCAATGGAACCTCTGCCCCATTCCAGTCATTCCCGACTCCTCTGAACCAAAAGTATGATATTGAGGGACTCTGCTTTCACCCTGCAAGCAATTCGCTGCTGCTTGCCTGCAAAGAGTTCAGCGGTAAGGGACTGAGTGATTACAAGACGGTGTATGCCTATGACCTGCAGAAGAAAGAGCTGCTACCGGAGCCATTCCTGAAGATATCGATTGAAGAAATGAAGAAAAAAGGAGGTTCAAAGAATTTTGCTATCTCGGCTATTGAGTATAGCAAGTTCACGAATACCTTCTTTCTTTTAGGCGGGAAGAGCTTTGAGCTGATGGAAGTGTCTCCAAAGGGCGAGGTGCTTGGGATCATCAGCCTTTCATCCAAGGTACATCGTCAGCCGGAAGGACTTACATTCCTGGAGGGCAGAACCCTTCTGATCAGCGATGAAGCAGCCGGAAAAACACCAACAATGACAAAATATAAGCGCGGTAAATAATAGACGATGGAAACCCTTAACGAGTATATCAAGATTTTTGTTGCTATTATTGCCGTAGTCAATCCGCTGGGTGCGCTCCCTATGTTCCTTGGATTTTGCGGAAATCAGCCGGAAGCGGTAAAGCGGAAGACTGCCAAAACCACTGCCGTTGCAGTGACCGTGATTCTTGTAACCTCCGGTCTGATAGGACATTATGTACTGGAGTTTTTCGGAATCAGTATTCCATCTTTCAGAATCGGTGGCGGAATCTTGCTGCTGTTGATGGCGATATCGATGTTGCAGGCAAAGACACCCACCGTAAAGCAATCCCCCGAAGAAGCAGCAGAAGCAGAGGGAAGATTGAATGAAGAGGCTGAAGGCAGAATGAATATTGCGGTTGTACCGCTTGCGATGCCAATCCTCAGCGGACCAGGCACAATCAGCACGGTTATCCTTATTGCCCAGCAGGCAGCCACATGGGTTGACTATGCGATCATCATTGCAGCATGTATCGTTATAGGGATTATTATTTATTTCGTGCTGAGGTCTTCAAATACCATCGCAAAAATCCTGCGAAGGACCGGCATTAATATTTTATCCCGCATCATGGGTATTCTACTGGCAGCCATCGCAATTGAGTTTATCTCAAAAGGCGTCATCGAAATTCTGAAGCACACCAGACTGTAGTCAGAAGGTTGCAGTACCGATGGTAAGCTGAAAGACGGGAGACGATACCTGTGACAACCTTGCCGATATATCCACCCTGAAGAATATCAATATCCTGTTAAAACCAATACCAGCCTCGTAGTACCAGCGATCTTTTGATGTTGCAGTGGTAGTAAGATGAGTACCTGTATATTGCAAGGTTCTGTCAGAGAATGCAGTATACCCCGCACTGCAGGTAAGAATAAATTCGATACCGAAGGAAGCGATATTAGGGATACGCAGCACGCCGGGGATTACCTCACCAAAGTTATGCTCGAAAGATGCAGACACATACCGGTCACCATAATACTCCTTCAGATTCATCCCCCTGAAAACTCCTGCTGCAGATACGGCATTGGCAGACGATTCCAGACTGAAGAAGCGCTGCGGAGGAACATCACCATCTGAATACCCGCCTGAGATTCGTAAATCAAGTGTCCATAGTGGCAATGTGGGTGTGCGCAGTGAGAGGGTGCCCTCAATCTGGCGAAAAGAGAAATCGCTCTTCAACAGATCAGGTGAGGAGTATTCTCCGCGAATCATGAAACCAAAGTCGGAGATACGGCGATACGGTGAATAATCGTAGTGCCATGCAAACCCCACTGAACGCATCGATCCCTGCATCACAGTGGGATTGTCCCGAAATTTTTTCTTGCCGCCGAGCAGGGAGAAGTTTGTATTGACTCCAGCCGGGGATTGTTCCTCGAGGAGGAGACTGACCTTGAATATATGCGGGCGCACAAAAATGTTTCGGCGTATAAAGATTTCCTGTCCGCCAGCAACCGCTGCGGAGAGGGTCACCCCATCTGTATAGTAATAATCACCGTAGTCAGTTTTGAATAATAGTGAGAGAAGAGAGATGCCACGGGTAGTATAAATGTAGGGATTATCCCGGCGTGCCAGTGATTTGTATGCGGAGGCTTCAAGCTGGATGTGGCCTTTTCCATCGGGTTTCCAGAGAGTTGCAATTTTTCCATACGGGCGCTGATCTGCAAAGCCGTATCCTGAATTTAATGACAGACGTACCGTCTTATCCGGATTGAAATCAAATCCCAATCCGAGATAGAAACCGTGAACACGGTTATAGCGCGCTACATCATCAATGCCGCTGAATGGTTCGCGCTCCAGCCGTGAGATTGTTCTGCCTATACCACCGAAAATACGATCTGCAAGATTTGCACCCAAAGCTGAATCGGGGTTCTCCCGGGCACGCCTGATCGCATCATAGGCGTATTCTTCTTCAGGTTTCAGGGGAAGTACGGCATTGGTTTGCCAGTACAATGAATCGAACTCCTCTGCCTGTTCCGTGATATCCACCCGCCGTCCCTCAAAAAGTTCGTTGTCAAGACCTGTGTTAAAGGTGTAATCGTAAGCAACAGTTGCTATAGTAATATCCAGGCGGGGATCGATAATCCAGAATATCTCGGCTTTCAGAGTAGTGAAGATATGAAGCCCTGCGGGCATGACCACGTTATCCCCGAACAGATCAAATGACTGGCGGTACGTCAGGGCTGCATCGAATGGTAGCTGAACGGCACGGTTAGGTGTGAGATCAGCACGAACGGGGACAGCCGAATAGACCTCAATATCCACGAAGCCAGAAAATAGCTTCCTGGAGGAGGATTTCGGGGTAACGCGGATGTGGGCAATGGATTGGTCATCAGATGGTTTATATCTGCCAAGTAATTCAAATTCGTAATAATCCAGTGCATTTGGGTGGAATGGAGTGGCGATTTCCTCATTCAGGATAGTGATATAATTATCATTGGCATTAAGGTTGGTACCGAAAGCGTCGAAATTAGCCTGAGGGGGAATATTGACGCTTTGTCTGCGTTGGATAATTTCATTGTAGTATTGGTCTGGTGCCTTGTAGTATCCTTTTGAGTAGGATTCAAAGATAGAGACGATTGTCGAGTCTCCCCTGC
>JAEXTR010000140.1 GCA_023406915.1 Bacteroidota bacterium | reverse complement strand
AAGTAGCTGCGGTCTCAACCCTTCCACTGCCCGTGACTCCGTCAATGACAACTGAAATTTGGAAAACCCCCTCTTCGCCGATTTTTGCCTCTTTCACCGCAACAGTAATATCTGCATCTGCCTTCTTTAACTCCTTTATCTTGGATTGTATTGCAAGAAGTTCTCCACCGGCAAACCTTATTGTATCCGTTTTGTCCACTACCAACAAAAACTGACTCCATTCTGAAATCAGCACACCGTCTCCTTTGGGTTGCGATTTGTGTTTGATGATTATCGTGGACTGATCAATATTGAAGAGTGCGCCAAAAAGTGCGCCGAGTATGAGAGCCAGAATGATAAGTGTCTGGATGTTATAAAACAGCTTTTTCATTTACGTCCGGTTATTAGGGGAAATGCAGCATCTGTATCATTAAATTACTAAGTTTTAAGAAAAGATCAATAATTTTTTAATGTTTTTATTTCTCATCGGCACACTCAATTCTGGCAAATCCAGAAAAAATATTTAATCTTGTAATAATCCTGCGTAATTGGTATTTTTGCAGCAAGATAACAGAAAGACCCAATGCGATATTCGCGCTTCTACATAGTTGCTGGATTGAAGAACCTCCGCAGTTACTTCGTCTCTCAATTCGAAAATGTCTTCTAAGGATACCTCCCCCCTTTCTTTCCTGATCACAAGTTTTTACTATTGCTCCCGCTGAGACGGGCGTAAATTTTCAAATATCACAAAAATGAATCAATGGAGGATAATATGAGTATTACACCCCATATTATTAAACCGCAGGTAGTGCACAGCACTCTTGCAAAATACATTCTCGCTGATGGTTTCGATATGGTTCTGGACCTGAAAAAGAGTCAGGGTCTGAACCTGGTTGATGCCCGTACCGGTGAGTCATATGTTGATTTCTTCTCTTTCTTTGCATCACAAGCTCTTGGCATGAATCATCCAAAACTCAACGCCCCTGAGTTTATTGAGAAAATTGGAAAAGTTGCACTGAACAAACCATCAAATTCCGATGTCTATACTGAAGAAATGGCAGAGTTCGTTGACCTCTTTGGTCGCTTTGCAAAACCAGATCACTTCAAATACCTCTTCTTTGTTGAAGGCGGATCCGTAGCAAATGAAAATGGCATTAAAGTAGCTTTCGACTGGAAAATCAGAAAAAACTACCAGAAAGGCTACAAAACTGAAAGGGGTCATCAGGTACTTCATTTCAGAGAATCATTCCATGGCAGAACGGGGTATACCCTCTCCCTGACCAATACAGACCCAACCAAAACGATGCATTTCCCAAAATTTGACTGGCCACGTGTCACAAATCCCAAGATCACCTTCCCGCTTGAAGATCATCTGAACGAAGTGCTCGCACTCGAGAAAATGGCAATAGATGAGATCTATACCGCAATCAATGCGAATAAGGACGATATTGCAGTTATCATCATTGAGCCGATTCAGGGTGAAGGCGGAGATAATATGTTCCGTAAGGAATTCCTGCAAAAACTGCGCGATATCTGTGATGAGCACGATATCCTGTTGATGTTCGATGAGGTCCAGACTGGATTTGGTATGACCGGTAAAATGTGGGCATCCGAATACTACGTTATGCCCGATATCCTTTCCTTCGGAAAGAAGACTCAGGTATGTGGAATCATGGCTTCAGCACGTCTCGATGAAGTCGAAGACCATTGTTTCAAAATCTCCAGCAGAATTAATTCTACCTGGGGTGGAAACTTCACCGATATGGTTCGTTGTACCAAGATTATGGAAGTCATGATAGAAGATAATCTGGTTGAAAATGCTAGAATCCAGGGTGAGTATCTGCTTGGTCAGCTCAACCAGCTTCAAACCGAATTCCCTAAACTCCTGACAAATGCCCGCGGCCTTGGACTTTGGGCGTCTATTGATCTGCCAACTCCTCAGATTCGTTCGCAGTTCCTGAACGAGGCATACTCGCGGCGTCTGGCTATATTGGGTTGTGGCGTAAAATCAATCCGCTTCCGCACACCACTGATCGTTGACCAGCCAATGCTGGATAAGGGTTTGAATATTATCAGAGATGTATTAACTTTACTGAATAAATAAACCTTAATTTTAGGCCTTTAAGTTACTTGCACAACGCGCGGCTCCCCCAACGGGAGCCGCAGTTGTTTTAGAGAATCCTGAAGAGATAACTATGCTCTACATTGTCGCTACACCTATTGGTAATCTGAAAGATATCACCCTCCGTGCTTTGGAGGTCTTGAAAGATGCCGACTTCATCTTGTGTGAAGACACAAGAGTATCCGGAAACCTGCTCCGACACTTTGAGATTAGTAAACCACTCTATTCACTGAATGCTCAGAATGAATCCGGAAAAGCAGAAATTATCATCGATCGCTTACAGGCGGGTGAGACCGGTGCATTGATTACTGATAATGGAACACCGGGTATCTCTGATCCTGGCGTTAGGCTCGTGAATGCTGTACATCTTGCGGGAATTAAGGTTATTCCCATACCCGGGGCAAGTGCTGTCACCGCAGCACTCTCAGTTTCAGGCCTCCCCACCGACGCATTTGTATTTGAGGGCTTCCTCCCCCAGAAAAAAGGAAGGCAAAAACAACTCCAGGAACTTGCAGCAGAAGAACGCACAATCGTCTTGTATGAATCTCCATTTAGAGTAATGAAGCTTCTTGAGGAGCTCTGCCAGTATATGCCTGAACGGCAGATAACAGTCTGCCGAGAATTGACAAAGCATTTCGAAGAGGTACTGCGTGGATCTCCGGAGCATTTACTGAAACACTTCATTGAACATCCTCCCAAAGGTGAGTTCGTGATCATCATCGCCAGTATGGGATTTGTACAGCGCTCTGAATAAGTGTTTGGCTGTTTTCCCTCATATAAGTAAATTGCATCGAATTAATACAACAATCAGCCGGAAGAAAAGGATTGCTTTTCCCTACACTTGATTTTTTTCTCTTTTTTGTGGCAGTGTATGCTCTATATGCACTGATCCCGGCTATTCAGAGTTATCGTAAGTATTTTTTTGTTTTCGTCTCTTTTCTATTCTATGCATCCTGGTCTCTTGAGTACCTCCTCCTCCTCCTTTTTATTCCTGTAATCAGTTATACATTCGGTCAGCTTCTTTTTTATGAAACTGCACCCACTCTCAGAAGAATCATCTTTATAACCGGGGCATTCCTGCTCCTTCTGCCTCTTTTTATTTTGAAGTATTTTGGTTTTACTGCAGGAACTGTGAATTCCCTTTTTGGATTTGTTGCCATTCCCTACATCGAAACAATACTCCCTGTAGGCATTTCATTTTTTACCTTTCAGTCTCTCGCATACCTGATCGAAATGAACCGGGAATCCTTTGAATCCCCGGCTAGATTTTGGGATGTCCTCTGTTATGTCACGTTCTTCCCCCAGATTGCAGCTGGTCCTATAATCAGACCTGCTCTCTTTTTTGAACAGTTACAGGAGCCCGCCCCTCATACTATTGACTCAGGTAAAGCATTTTTCCTGATCGCATCAGGTCTTTTTAAAAAGGTGATCCTGGCGCATTATCTCTCACAAAACCTTGTAGTCCCGGTGTTTGAAGCACCTGAATTGTATAGTTCACTTGACGTACTGCTGGCCGTATATGGATTTACCGCACAGATTTACGTGGACTTCAGTGGATACAGTGACATCGCCATAGGCATTGCACTCTTGTTTGGATTCAGATATCCGGATAATTTCAATCAGCCTTACCGGGCGCTCAGTGTGCAGGATTTTTGGCGCCGCTGGCACATTTCACTCTCCACCTGGCTGCTAGATTATGTTTTTACGCCTCTGCAATTGAAATTCCGGAGCCTTCAAACAGCCGGAACAGTTTTGGCACTTTTACTTACTTTTTTTATTAGCGGATTGTGGCACGGAGCTTCATGGAACTTCATCATTTGGGGTAGTATGCTCGGTGTCTTTATTTTTATAGAAAGATTTCTCTTAAACATTAATCCAGGCGCACCCAATAAATACCGCCTCGTAGCATATCTACAATGGTTCGTTACATTCCACCTCATCGCATTTAGCTGGGTTGTCTTTTTTGCAACCGACTTGGATATCGCTTCGGGCACGTTTGCAACTTTAATGAATTTTTCGGGATCATCCTTGCACGCAACCCCATTTAATCTGATTATTCTTTTTGTGGCTTTAGGCATCAATTTCATCCCGCTACATTGGGGCGATATGATACAGGATAGATTTGGTAGCCTTCCTCCGGTAGTGCAGGGATTAGCACTTGGATTTTTAATTATTCTTCTGGATGCGTTCGGACCAGAAGGTATTGCACCATTCATTTATTTTAGTTTTTAATGAAAATGTCACTAAAACAAATACTGATCATAATCTTCTCGGCATTCCTGGTAAATGTCTGCTTCAATATTAGTGGTATTTCAGGACGAATTCAAAGAATGGAAGAGAGTCAAACAAAAAATGTCCTGGCACAAATTGTATATCCGGTTGAGAGTTTCGCGAATACAATCAAACTGACTGAACCCCGGGAAATGCTGATAGATGGTTTTCAATCACTTAATCAGGCACCTGAGTTATCCTCTGATCAGCAGATTGGCATGGTAATTCAGGATGAACAGCCAACTGAATCTGCTGCTACTGTTGATACCACTAAAAATGAGGATATTGTTTACTCTCACAAACGCCCCCTTCGATTGCTTCTCGTGGGGGATTCCATGATGGGACCTGGATTCGGGAACATACTGATAAAATATTGTGAAACTGACTCACAAATCGCTGCAAAAAGATTTCATAAGAACTCAACCGGACTTACCAGAATGGATTATTTTGATTGGTATGCCCAGATCAGTAAACTTTTTCGGGAAGGTTCTTATGATGCTGTGGTCGTAATGATAGGTACGAACGATGCTCAGGGATACAAAGCAGGGGATGTCTTGTATCAGTATGGCACCGAGGCGTGGGATAGCATGTACAGAACTCGTGTCAGTTCATTCCTAGATTCCCTCGTGCTTCATACGAAACACGTTTTTTGGTTAGGAATGCCCGCTATGAAGTCTCCTAGGTTTGATATCTCAATGCGGAAACTGACAAAGATCGTAAATGAGGAACTCGGAAAAGAATCTAACACTACCTTTATTCCAACCATTACTTTGCTGGGTAATTCAGAAGACCAGTTTACAACCTATGGTTCTTTTGGGAAAAAGCAGGTAAAGTTGCGCGAGGATGACGGCATTCATCTGACGAATGAAGGTGGGAAAATGGTTACGGAACTACTTATCTCTGTAATTAAAAAGAAATTCCGTTTTGAATAATCTGCAGGCTTTCTTGTTATCTCGAAGCTCGGTACAATGAATCGTAAAAAGCAAAATGAAGCAAAACTGATTTCTTCCAGTAATCAGCATTATGGCTTCCCGGCATCAGCTTCACGGTAATATATTCCCCCCAGTTTTCTTTCTTGACCTTCTTGATCAGCTTCCGGTGATCATCAATAAACACATCATCGTAACCGCAATCAATAAATACCGGAATCTTATTCGTAACGGCTATTTGCAGGTTGTTTATCGGAGACAACGAATGGTAAGTCGACTCTTTTTTTCCGATATATTTTGCCATTCCCCACTTCTTCTTATGCGGGTAAAGATCAACCCCGCCTGAGGTACTTCCTGCTGCTCTGAAGAATTTTGGATGCCTCAACATCAGATGCAGTGCCCCGAATCCTCCCATACTTAAACCTGATATATATATGTTCGTGGTGTCTATGCCCTGATACCTCTTCCTAAGGGTTGGATAAAGCTGCTCAAAGAAAAACGTATGGTACTGCATTCTCGGCACAACGGGACTGTTCATGTACCAGCTGTCTGTCAATCCATCCGGAGTAACAATGATGAATTGAAGTGAATCCGCCCAGAATTGCAAATCCACCATCTCGCTCCAGTGACGGTAATTACCTGACCATCCATGGAGAAGAAAGAGCATGGGGTATGTTTTATCAGAAATATATGGGTTAGGTCGGAAAACAAGCACTGAATCATTAGCAGGCAAATGTCGGGGCTGAAAAACAAGCGTATCCGGAGCAAAAATTCGAATTGTATCTGCAGTATGATTGCTTATTGTAACTGTACCCGCCTCTGCCTTGCTACTCATCTCAGAACAGGCAATCAGGCAGAGAGAAGCACTGACTAATGATCCGAAAAACAACAGCAGGTAGATAACAGAATGCTTTTTCACTAAGTGGACTCCGGATGACAATTCTTTAAAAATGCTTCAGAAAAATTATAAAAATGATACTGAGATCAAAGCAATATATCTCTACGCTTCTTTCTGATTGAGTCGGCGCAGCCGGAAGTATGCCAGCCCCCCATAAACCATTGACAATAATGTTAAATGGATCAAATCCCCTGCAATGATTTCAAATCCCGCTCCCAACCTGGTTACTTTAATGAAAGCATCCAGCATTGGAGTTATTGGGAACACGTTCCCCGCAACCTTTAAGAACTCAGGCAATCCGCTCAAAGGCCAGCTGTAACCCGTAAGGAAAAAGAATGGATAGGTTGAAAATGCCAGTGCCTGCAAAGCATATATCTTCCTTTTGAAGAATGAACTGATAAAGACAGCCATAAAAACCACGGAAGGCAGAAATGCTATGGTAATAAACAGTAGTAACAGAAAGCTTCCCGCAATCGGAATGCTTAACACTGAAAAATTCACTACATAGAAAAAAAGTGAATAAATGAAGAAAAAAGAAATGAAAACACTGAATTTTCCCATAAGTGCATACAGTACTGAACCACCACCACGTGCTATCAGGTCACGCACCGTGCGATCCTCTCTCTCCCTGGCAATACTCTCAGCTAAACCAATAAGCATCGTCTGATGTATGATCAGAATGATCAGACCGGGAATAATGAAATCACCATAGTTTCCACCCGGATTTGAAAGTTGTACGATGTTCTCCCTTATGGGTTCAGCCGCATCGAACGCCTGATTATGACTGAAACCCTTTGCCCGGAATACTGAAATACGGTTCTGCAACGCCTTGTGTATCAACACATCATTGAATGCCATGAGCAGGTCATTTGACACTAAAAATCTGACGGTATTCAGGTACAGTTTAATTCCTGCTGACTTTCCGGCTTTATATGATGCGGTAAGTCCTTCCGGAATAAAAAGTACTCCGTTAACTTCTCCCTGTAACAGCATCCTTTCCGCCTCTGTCAGATCGGGTGCATATCCCGTGATAAGTATGGTCTGATGAGCATCAAATTCCTTCACCAATTCCCGTGTGAATTCACTCCGGTCATAATCAACTACTATTACTGGAAGCAACGCTTCACGCTTCTCTATATAGATTGTGCCATAAAAGAACGCATAGAACAAGGGCGCAATTAAAACGATGGTAAAGATGTTTCTGTCGGAAGCGATGCGCCGCAGCTCCCTGATCATCACTGCAATGATCGGATTAGTTTTCCGCAATCATTTCCTCCTTTTCAGATTTTCGCACAGACAAAGATATTCCGGTAAATGCCACAATCACGCCAGTCAGAAAGAATATACTTAGTACCTGGAGTTCTTTCGTAACCATGTGCAAATCTGATTCCATATAGAACAACTTAATAAAGGCTTCCAGAAAATGTGTGTAGGGGATGATCTGTGCAAATGCTGAGTGCAGTGCAGGCATCCCCCATAACGGGAAGGTAAGCCCGCTGAATATAAAAGCTGGTGTGTTGAGGAAAAGTGAAACTTCCGTCGCTATCATTTGATTGTGTACAATCGACCCTATTGCCAGCCCCACCAGTAAACTGGCACCAATAAATACTATACCCAGCACAATTAATGGTAGTACCTGCACAGGCACAGGTGAGCCGAAAATCGGTAACAACAGAAATACGATCACCAGATAATTGATAAGCATGATGGTAAAGTGTGGAATAATCTTTCCGGCAAATATGTTCCATGCTGAATAACCGCTCAGTTGAGCAAGCTGCTGAAAAGTGTCATGGGAATGCTCTGAACTGATCAGTAAGACAGCAACCATCATGATAATCATTTGCAGCATTACCAGCGCAATACCTGGAGTTAAATACACCGCATAGCTATAGGTGGGATTGTAAAGCACCTGTGTTTCAAGCTTGAGAGGATTTATTCTGTTCATGGATTGCTCATTCAGCATCCCGGCGGATCGTAGCTTCTTCAATAAGACCCCGCCAGAAACGGTTTTGATAACCGTTTTTGCATCTTTCATAATCAGGTTACTATGAATAAGATTCGTGCTGTTGATAGTTACAGTAACGTAAACTGGCTTTCCCTTTTTAATATCGCGGTCAAGCATCTTTGGTATGGTGACCGCAGCAATTGCTTCTCCGCTGAGCAGACGCTCCTGAAGCTCTGCGGATGAATGCACAGCCCCTGAAATCCTCATTGATGCGGTTGCATCCATAAACCTGATAATTGTTGCTGAAAGCTCACTCCGGTCCTGATCTAATACAAGTACTGGGATTTCGTTTATCTGCCCTCTCTGAAATACCAATCCGAAAAAAACCGTTAAGAGAACCGGGAAAAAGAAAGAGAGAATGAGTAATGTCTTCTTGTGCGTGAGTCTGTGTAACTCACGTACCAGGACAGCCGTAAATCCGGATGGAGATGGTGTTTCCATCATTTGTTCAGAATAAAATTGACCGTCATACCTGGACGCATACCATCCTTGTCATCTACAGGACGAAGCCTAATCTCAAATGTCTTGATATCAAACTCCCCCTTCTGATTGGTTGGTTTCCAGTTTGCGAAATCTCCCATAGGGGCAATATAAGTCACTTCAAATTCGATGTTCTTACCGCCTAAACCAGGGACTGTTCCTCTATGCTTGCTCCCTTTTTTGAACAGAGATAACTCGGTCTCTTTCACCTGAATCGTCGCCCAGATGTCAGTAAGGTCAATGACAGTGAATACTGGATACCCGGCAGATACAATTTCGCCCGGATCAATGATTCTTTTCTGAAGTTCGCCATGCAGAGGGGCTTTCAACGTCAATTCCTCAAAATATGCCTCAGCTTCCCTGAAGCCATTCGCAGCCTGATTGTACAATCCCTCTGCCATCCGAATCTCTTCAAGCCTTGCACCTTTGGTTGCCATATCGAACCTCGCCTTTGCAGCATCCATTTGCTCCCTTGCAGCCCTGAAGGTGTACTCGTACTTATCCATGTCCTGCTGTGAGATCAGACTGTCACGGAATACTTTCTCCATCCTCTCCCGCGTATTCTTTGCAAGATCATACTGACTTTTAGCAGTGAGATATAACCTCTCGGCTGCTTCTTTCTCCTCAGAACGGGCACCATTCAGCGCCATATCATAACGTGCCTTTGCAGCATCCATCACCGCTCTTGTCTGGTCAAGTTTCGCTGACATTTCCTTACTCTCCAGCCGGGCAAGAATTGCTCCTGTTTCAACCCGGTCACCTTCCTTAAAGTAAACCTGTTCAACCCTGCCAGGTATCTTTGAAGCAATATCTACCGAGGTGGCTTCAAGAATACCGCCAATGTAAAGTGTCGTATCGTCTGACCTGTTCAGCGCTAAAAATACAATCGCAATGATAAGTATCAGTGCCGGTACAGCTGCAACAAGGATAGTTTTTTTGTGTTTCATAAGCTTATTGTTTTGCATTCCATTGTTTAATAAAACCTTGTAGTATTCCAGATGCGAACTCCAATTCAGCTCTGGACATATAAAATGAGTGCTGTGCAGATAATTGTTCCAGCATGTGCTTTTCGAGAAGCAGTCTTGAGTCAACTAGCTCAAGCGATGTCCCAATTCCTGTCTCGAAGAGCTTTTCGTTAAGCCTCACATTTTCTTTTGACAATTCTACAATCTCGTTCGATTTCAGGAACTGCTCCTGATAGTTTGCTGCATCTGTATAATGTTTCCTCACCAGCAGCATTATTTTCGATTCGGCATCCATCTCAATCGCTTCAACTTCCTTTTTGAGGTAAGAAGCCGATTGGAGCCCGGCATAGTCTTTGAATCCATTAAAAATATTCAAACTTGCTTGAACACCTACCGCCCACCTGGGTTCAATCATAGAAAGGTACTCTGGATACAGTTCGTACTTACCAAAAAGAGCTATGGTCGGCATGAGCTTCGATCGTTCCAGTGTGATCTTATCATCTGCTTCATCTTTTTTAATTTTTATCATCGCAAGGATCGGCTGGAATTCTTTGGCAGAAGTAAGATAATGCTCAGCAGCCTGTAACCCCTCTGGTACAGGGATTGAATCCTGAATGGTGACCATCTCAGTAGTACCCAGTACTGTTCTGAATGCCTCGTACGCTAAATCAAGCTGTCTGGTATCATTTGAAAGATTCTTTTCAGCTTCTGCAACCGCTACTCTTGCGCGCAGATATTGATGGTTCGCAATCAGCCCCTCTTCCATCATCCTTCTGGCACGTGATTCATGGCGGTTCATTCCCTCCAGTACCTCCTGCCTTACCCGAATTACCTGTTGCAGCATGACGATCGTCAGGTAATTTTTAACTACATCCCTTCGGATTTCATTTTCTGATTTGCTTTTTTCTATAAGTGCAGCATCCAGCTCATTCGATGCATATGATTTCGCGCCCAATAGCTTTCCACCCGAAAATAATGGTTGGATGCCTGTTATTGTGGCTGTTTTGTAATCTTGCTTTTTAACCTGTGAAACAAAAAGCGGAAGACTTTTATCCAGACCTCCAAAGTTTTGTTGATAAAGCGCTGCTCGCTGTTGATCAGTAAGTTGGGTTCCGGTTTTCATCAGCTGATATACATTGGCAAACTCTGTCATATTTTTAGCTTGCAGTGTGATCATCGCCTGCCTGATGGGATCAAGATCAATCATAATAGGATCGTTCTGATGGGTGTAGCTGGCAGTGATATCAATCTTTGGCAAAAAATTGCCCCATGCAGCAAGATCCTCATACTCTTTCTGTTGTACCTTCTGTTGTACCCGTATCATCTCGGGGTTATTTTTTAGTGCGATATCAACGGCATCCTGAAGGGTGAGTCTGCTTTGTTGCGCTGGTACTACGGTTGTAAAAAGCATCAGCAGCAGAACCATTGCCGGAATATGTTTCATTGGAACTCTCTTATAATGAATCATTTTCATTTTTTGTTACGAAAAAAATGCCTTAACTGTCAAGCCATTATCGTATAATGCAACTCAACAGTTAAGACATAAAACCAAAAATTAGCGGGTACGGATACCGTTTAGTACAATAAGAATAAGATTCTGCTTTACAGTTTCAAGTTTCATCTGCTTGTGGTTCACTGCCCATTGAGCAAGTAAACTGCGGACGCCACCAAGAATAAAGTAACGCAGTACCTTAGGATCAATGTCTTTATTAACCAGACCCAAATCCATTCCCTGACGGACGATCTTTTCTGCTGTTTCAAAAAACAACTCATAGAAAAGGTACGTCTCACTTCCCTTCTTAAAGCGATGTTCAATTTCCTGCACAAAGACTTTAGCAAGGTTGGTGTTTTTAATGAAGATACTGAAATAACGGTCAAATAGCATCTCGAGCTTCACTAATGGGTCTATATCCTCACGCTGATGAAGTGACGATACTTCTGTGAAAAGATCTTTCCATACCATTTCAAAAATCTTTTCAAGAATGTGCTCTTTGTTTTTATAATATAAATAAACACTGCCGGTTGCTATTCCGGCACTTTCAGCAATCGCATGAATCTTTGACTTGAAAAAACCTTTATCGGCAAAGATCTTTATTGCTGCATCCATGATGTCTTTTTCTTTGTTTCCCTCGCGGAGACGCATTTCTGATTCCTTCTTGTTATTGAATCAATATTCAAATATAATAACTTGAAATCATTTGCGCAAGATTCATTTAATCTGAAAATGACAAAAATCTCAGATATTTTTTCTTAGGTATGATTTGTACAGCAAAAAGGTCAGGAATGAGACGGGAAGTGAAACGCCAATACAAACAGCGGCATTAATCAGATATACCCCAACAGTATCAGGACGGGCAATGCCTGTGTACATCAAAAATATTCTAAACACATTTCTCAGTCCGGGTACATGAACAATCACCCCGTCTATTGCAGAAAAAGGTACTGCTGCAAAAGCACCGGACAATGAAATGAGAAGTGTTGCATATAATAGAAGAAGAATCAGGAACTCAATTAGGGAATGAACGAGATATTTAATGAATCTGGAACCTGGATTATTTGATATATCGGCAAGCAATGAATCACCCTTCACCCATAATGAACTGACCTGCAATCCGGCAATAATTACTAAAGCGGGTAAAGAAAAGGATGTGGCAAGTATTTTGCGGAGTATCTGGAAGGTAGTATCAAATTCCATCCTGGAAAGATACCCATCTTCGAAAAAAGCACCAGAGATTAACAGATATGCTAATCCCACAGCGTTAATCAGAGCCATTAAGTGAAACAGACGGGCAAAAAATACTCTCATAGCCTAGCGGATAGTTCCTTTTCTGAAAACGGTTTCGCGCAGTAACTCAAACAGTTCCAGCATACTCAAGGTTCTCTCAAAAAAGTATTCTGCCGGATCTATTGACTCAAAAACAGAATAATCTGTACCAGAAGCGTCGGCGTACATTGCTGTGTACAACAGCAAATTCTTGTTATAATCCTCAAGCTGATGATTCAGAGGTCCCCGCTTCAGACTCTTTCCATGTACTGCAATACCCGGAATTTTTGATAGATCGTCAATAACATTGGTAAACCGCTCAGCCTCAGCTTTTGAAGAGACTACGGTACGGTACGCCTTCAGATATTCTTTCGAAAATTGATAGACACCGGCAGCACAGAAGTAGAGTCCCGGCTCAAAGTGAACATAAAAACCAGGTGAATCCATCTTTGCCAAACGTCTGTCCCAAAAATAAATCCCAAGATTCGTTTTATACGGCTGTTTATTGGCGCTGAAACGGGTGTCTCTGTAGAGTTTAAAAATCGATCCATTAATCTTGGGCTCAACAACCAACTCAGGCACAACATCCTTGAGCATGGAACCGTACTGGAGCACAAAGTCGCGTGCAGGGTCTAATACATCAGACTCGAACTCTGTTTTATGATCCTGGAACCACTCTTTTGAGTTGTTTTTTTTAAGACGAGAGAGAAATGCCTCTGTCGATTTGGGAAATGAGAGATTCTTTTTTGACACAATAAAATTTCGTTTGTAACTGAACAAAAATATAAAATGCAGCCGAATTTTTATCCTCACCATTTTAAATATCGTAAAAAAAGAGTAACTTTGTTTTCTTGTTTTCGGAGAGATGCCGGAGTGGTTGAACGGGGCGGTCTCGAAAACCGTTGTGCCCTTTCAGGGTACCCAGGGTTCGAATCCCTGTCTCTCCGCCAACATTTCAGATCTTACCTGCCAATTCCCCTTCACATTTTCAATGAACTCCTGACCATTTCAATG
>JAEXTR010000118.1 GCA_023406915.1 Bacteroidota bacterium | reverse complement strand
AATTGAAATTTAGCACCCAGCACTTCGCTTCTTACATCCTGAATCCATTGATTATGCATTACCATAATCTCTGTATCTGTTGACCCTGCCAAATGTGCAGGATTATAATAGAGTGATGAAACATCGTCACCAAATACAGACCCTACATCGCCTAACGCAAGCACTCTTGCACCAAAACCCATTTTGAGAAATGACATTCCGGTCTTGCCGGCTGATTGTCCTGATACCGGAACAACCATAAACAATGCGATCAATACTATTGCTATTTTCTTCATGCTAACCATTTGTTCTTAAAATACAATGTGTAATCCAATGACATGTCTGTCACCAGTACCGTAAGCTTCTGACACAAAGGCGTAGTCAACCCCTACCACTACTCCACCGGTTTTCTGAGAGTAAGAGAAACCAGCTGCGGGTCTTACCGGATTATCACTGTTCGTGAAATCAAATCCATCAACACCGCACCGTAAATAGAGCTTGTCATAGATATTATATTCAGCGCCAAATCTTCCAAAAGTACTCTCCCCGCCCGACTCAACGATCTCTGCAGCCAGCTGCAGTCTCACATCCTCCAAATAGTAGGATATCCCGAGCTTCTTCGCGAACGGAAAATCATCTGTAGTATTTGTGCCACTGGTACCATATAACGGCGCTGTATCCCACTTGTACTTGCTATTGATATCACTCAACACAACTGATACAGCAAAGTTATTATTGATACTGTAAATCGCGCCTATATCAAATCCAAATCCGGTACTGGAAATATCTTTAAATAATTGGTAGTAATAAAATTTTGCAGACAGACCAACTGTCAGCTTCTCAGAAAACCTGTTGGCAATCGCCAGATAAAACTGATTCTCTGATGTTGAGAATGTGCTCTTGATATTTCCCTGGTTATCCCGTTCCTGAATATCAGATACACCCGAGTTAATAATTCCAGCACTTATCCCGGCTGTTGTTCTTGGTTTCCTGCTCACCTGCATTGTATCAGATGCAGAATAAAACTCAAATCGACGGGTGAAGGAGAAAAAGTTCAGGCTTCTGTCTAATCCTAATACTGTGTACCCGGTTTGAACAGCATTATCCTGCTGAAAAACAGAAAGCGCCGGATTATAGTAGGTACTCACATTTCCATGAAGCACCGCTGATGCAGCATTACCCATCCCAATGCCTCTGGCACCAAACCCCATTCTGCTGAACGCACCTGCCATCGAATTTACCTTACTAAACTCTGGTTGAGCGAACACAGTAACTGCCGATATTATAAACATTACAAATGCAAACTGAATTTTTCTCATTGCAGCACCACAATCTTTCCAAACATCGGCTCTTCATCACCAGCTTCTATCCGGTAAAAATATACACCGTTTGGAACAATACTTCCTGAATCATCCTTGCCATCCCAGAAGTCAATCACGGCATTTCCCGCCTGTGTATCTCCGGCAACCTGATGGGTATTGCTGCCTCTTTGTGTTTGCTGAATAATTGTTCTTACATAATTCATACCGAAATCATAAATTCTGATTGTAACGGGCAATGATTTACCGCCTGTTGAATACTTAATCTTTACATACTCATTCTTTGGTGAAAACGGTACCGGGAAAGCATAACTCTCATCCTTTGCCTTCAATGGATGCGAGGTAAAAAACAGCTTCCAGTCATTATCAAAAGTGGTTCCGAATGTCCCAACTGATACCAATCCCTGAGTTGAACCGAGATACAGCCTTGCTCCGTTTACTGAAAAACTTGCAGAATAAAACACATCCGCATACAGGGGCAATTTTGACACTGCATCCCTGATTGTGCCAGGATGCAACCAGGATTTACCCATATCAAGCGACATCAGAGGTCCGTTATCTGTGACAACTACTGTCTTATTTGGAGATGCCGTAATGTTATGCACCTTCTCACCGTGCAGATTGGTATGCCAGGATTTACCCCAGTCCGTAGAATAACTGAGACCATAATATTCATTCTGATCTTCTGCCTTCCACGTTCCGGCATAGATAATACCATGTGCTGGGCTATAACCCAGTGAGACTACAAAATTTCCGCTGATTGGTAACACCTGGTTTTGGTGATTATACTTCTTCCAGCTGATACCACCATCAACCGACTTATTGATTCCGTTGGCAGTGCCAACCCAAATCGTGTCACTCACTGCCATAACTGAAAACACCCGATGATTCAGATTACCGGATGAACAGAATTTACCTCCAACCGGGGCGAGACAAAAATTGAGTGTGTCAGTTGGTGAAATAGAAGAACTATTATCTGGTGGAAGTACGACTCGCTCCCAGGTAACGCCATTATCTGTCGTTCTCCTCAGTCCACCGGCAAACGTGGCTACGTATAACCCAGATGGTGCAATAGCTATATCATAGATTATATTCTGAACTGCCACAGTAACGGGTAATGCCCGTAGACTGTTGACTCCATACTGTATTACTGAATCTGATTGCTTATCAATCGGCTGTGGAATTGTCTGCCAGGTTGCACCATTATCCTTTGAATAACGGAGACCGCTTCCTTCCGGAAGGTCCTGACCGGTTTTATTCACGGAGTGTGCAGTGGATGCATATACAGTAGCCGTTGCATAATCGTAGGCGATAGCAGAGATGCTTTCACTGCCGAAAGCAGGTGTATTATAATAATTAGTCCAGCTTGCACCCTGATCAGTGGTTTTACTTAATCCTCGTGAGGTACCAATCCACACAGTGTCGCCAACTACCAGGATTGCGTTAATGGTATTTCC
>JAEXTR010000064.1 GCA_023406915.1 Bacteroidota bacterium | reverse complement strand
CTGCCGATGGTGTAAATGTGATCAGTGGGAAGGAACGCAAAACCGCTGATAGTATATCGGTCAATAACGTTTCAAAAAATGATGTTGCCTCATTCTCATGGCAGTATGGCTCAAAGAAGAATTTCCTGAACCGCTTCACGGTCTCCTGGTATAGAAACGGTGGAAACACTGGCTTCGATTCTGAAATATTAGACCCATCCCTCAATCGCAAGGATTTTGAGGATGTCCTGCCAGATACTCTCAGTCCATATCTTCTTGGTTTCAGGTTTAATTCAGATTTCCGATTTCAGAAGTACAGTGTTGAGGATCATATAACATACCTGTGGAACGGTGGTAAAAACAGTTTTGAAGCTGGTGCAGGTATCGATTTTCTGGAAACACTTCTTACTTTTTCATTTGACCTTGATCCTGAACTTCGGGCGATATTTTCAGCGAATCCCGCTTTCCGTGCATCCTTCAGTGACCTTTCTGATTTGAAAATGTTTGCCCGTCAGCGTGGATATGTGCAAAATACGTTTTCGTTTGATGATAAGTTTTTCATTACACCGGGTGTGCGATATGACAGGTATGAGATTCTGGACAAAGGATATTTTGCCCCGCGCATAGCAGCCTCCTATGCTATTGATCCAATTACCACACTCAGGGCAACCTGGGGGCTTTATTATCAGTCTCCAGGTTATGAAAAGCTACTTGATGCAGGTATTCTTTATGATCTGTCTGACCGATATACAAGGTCGCTCGAAGCAGAAAAGGCAATTCACTACGTCGTAGGACTTGAACGGTGGCTTACCGAGGAGTGGAATGTGCGTCTTGAAGGATATTATAAGGACTTCACAAATCTTATCATTCCGCAGGTGGTGCAGGGTACGCGATATTTTACTGAATTGATCCCCGGCAGGGACCCTCTTATTTCCTCGAGCTGGACCCGTCCTGTATCCATGATTGGTGATTCCGTCACACAGATTCCGGTGAATGGTTCTTACGGTGAAGCATACGGATTTGAAGTACTGCTTGCAAAGCGGAACAAATCTGCTGATGCAAAGCTGACTGGTTGGATTTCATATTCTCTTGCCTATGCAAAGCGGTTTGAAAAAAATGCAATAATTCCATTTCGATTTGATCAGCGTCATACCCTAAATATCGTTCTTGACTATCAGCTTGATGAAACCTGGTCATTCGGTATGCGTTGGCAGTATGGTTCAGGTTTCCCCTATAATGAACCACTCGGTGTGAAGCCAAGGATTATTATGGTGGATACCGATGGTGATCTTGTACCCGAAACCCCGCAGGTTGCCACCAGAACAAGTTTTACGAACCCGAATGTAAAAGAAGTTGTGTATGATCTCGATTTTGGAAATCAGCGTCGCTTTAACGCCGTGAAACCTGATTATCATCGGCTGGACCTCCGCGTCTCTGCTGCTGTGCGTTTCCTCGGTAAACCCTGGGTATTTTATCTTGATGTGATTAATGTGTACAACCGCACCAATGTGGTGGGGTATGATTATTACATAACCAAAGACCTGAAGGTCGGCAGGGAAGTCAACGGTATGCTTCCCATTCTCCCGACGCTCGGGTTCAGTGTCAGGTTCTGATATGAAAAACTTTAGTCCGGTGCTGACCGTATCAGCACTCACTGGTGCTATAAAAAGAATCCTGGAAGGGAGTTTTGGTGACATCACTGTTGAGGGAGAAATTTCAAATTTCAAACCCCACTCTTCAGGTCACTGGTATTTTAGCCTCAAGGATTCAGGCGCACAGATTGATGCATCAATCTGGAGGAGCAATACCTCTAGAGTTACGTTTCAGCCTGTCAATGGTATGAAAGTAATTGTGACTGGCAAACTGACTGTATGGGAACCCGCCGGTAAATACAAAATTGATGTCCGTACTATGCACCCGCAGGGTAAGGGTGACCTGCATCTTGCGTTCGAGGCACTAAAGGCAAAACTGAGTGCCGAAGGGCTCTTTGACGGAAAGGATAAGAAACCGGTAAATAAAACAAACAGCGTAATCGGGATCGTTACATCTGATACCAGCGCAGCCCTGCAGGATATGCTCAATGTAGCACGCAGAAGATTCCCACTCATGCAGATTATTGTGTATCCTGCTCTGATGCAGGGTGCAGGTGCAGCCGAATCAGTTAAGCTTGGTATTGAAACACTGAACAAAATCGATGGAGTAGAGGTTATTATTGTAGCCAGGGGTGGTGGATCCATCGAAGACCTCTGGGCATTTAATGAAGAAGCAGTTGCACGGGCAATCTTTGCTTCTGCAAAACCGGTCGTTACTGGTATCGGTCACGAAACAGATTTTACGATAGCTGATTTTGTTGCTGATCATCGCGCATCCACACCCACAGCTGCTATGGAAATGTTAACACCCGATATGCAGGTAATTACAAATTTCCTTGCTGAGACACGGAGAACCATGCATGAGTCCGTTGCATCACTGATTAGCCGTCAGCAGACTAGTGTCAACAGCCTGATTAATTCCTATAGCTTCCGTTCTTCAGGTGACTTGCTTGGGAAGTATGCCCAGCGCCTTGATATGCTCGAGATGGATATCAGGCAGAAGTGGGAGAATATCTATACTGCCCAGGGGCATCGTCTGCAATTATTGCGTGAGAAGCTCGAATTGCATAATGTAAATCGTACGCTTGAGGCAGGTTTTGTCTATATCAAACAGCAGAATAAAATCGTAAAAAAAACAAACGAGCTTAATGAAGTTCAACCTTTTTCCATTACTTTTGTTGATGGAGTTAAAAACATTCTTCCGGAGAGCAGACAATGAAAGAGAAGAAGCAACCCTCATTTAAGGATAAAATGCAGAGATTAGTAACGATCTCTGAGCAGCTTGGCGATTCTCAAACCGAACTTGAAGAGGCGCTCGCTCTCTATGAAGAAGGGCTAAAATTATATGCCGAACTTTCTAAGATGCTGAAGGACACTTCGCTTCAGGTAAAAACCCTGGAGAAAGAACTCCTGAAAGAATCTGAACTCCCATCTGAATCAGAAAATGAGAATGCTTAATGACTAAAGAAGAGCAATTACAGCGTTATCCCATATTATCTCAGGTTACTGTTCCTGCTGATTTCCGTCAGTTGGAACTGCATGACCTGAAGCAGTTATGCGTTGATATCCGGTCATACCTTATTGATGTTATTTCCGAGGTCGGTGGTCATTTCGGTGGCGGACTTGGTACTGTGGAGCTCTCAGTTGCGCTCCATAAAGTATTTCAGACTCCTTATGATCAGATTATCTGGGATACCGGACATCAGGCATATCCTCACAAGATTCTCACAGGCCGAAAAGACCGGCTTCATACCATCCGTCAGTTACATGGGCTTTCGGGCTTTCTGAAAAGAAGTGAAAGTGAATACGATACATTTGGAGCAGGACACGCCTCCACTTCAGTATCAGCAGCGGTTGGTGTTGCTGAAGCACAGAGATACATTCATGAGCAGCGTAAAGTTGTTGCCGTGATTGGTGATGGTGCAATGACCGGTGGTATGGCGTATGAAGCAATGAATAATGCGGGCTTCCTGAAAACAAATATGGTTTTAGTGCTGAACGACAATAACATGTCAATTGCACCAAACGTTTGGCAATTCTCGAATTATTTTACGAATATCATCTCCCATCCGGAATACAATAAGTTTAAGGGATACGTTTGGGATATCACCGGTAAGCTTGACACCTTTGGTGACCGCCTGAGAAAGATTGCTGCCCGCCTTGAAAACGGTATTAAGTCTATCGTCACTCCGGGTATGCTCTTTGAGGCGCTCGGATTCCGCTACTTCGGACCAATCAATGGGCATAATCTCCACCAGCTTATTAAGATTTTTCAGACTGCCAGAGAATTGAATGGCCCCATTCTGATCCATATCCTCACCGAAAAAGGTAAAGGATATAAACCTGCTGAGGCACACAATCAGCGTTTACACGCATCGACGCCATTTGATAAGTTGACTGGTATTGCATTCAAGTCAGGTCCGTCTGTGCCATCCTACACAAAGATTTTCGGTGAGGCCCTCTCACAGATCATCAAGGAAAACCCGAAGGTAGTTGGGATCACCGCAGCGATGCCTGATGGTACCGGAATGGATATTGTTCAGAAGCAGTGCCCTGAAAACTATTACGATGTGGGTATTGCGGAGGAGCATGCTGTCACCTTTGCAGGTGGTATGGCAACCCAGGGCGTTATCCCTGTTGTAGCAATCTATAGTACTTTCCTGCAGCGTGCCTTTGATCATATTATTCACGATATTGCACTTCAGAAGCTGCACGCCGTCTTCATTCTTGACCGTGCAGGTCTTGTAGGTGCCGATGGTCCAACCCATCACGGTACTTTTGATCTCACCTACCTTCGTTTGATACCTCACATTGTTATCATGGCTCCTAAGGATGAATCAGAACTTCGTGATATGGTGTACACTGCAGTTCAGTATGGCAAGGGGCCAGTCGCTGTTCGATATCCTCGTGGTAATGCTCTGGGGGTACCGCTCAGTGAGGGCTTCACAGAAATCCCTATTGGTAAAGGCGAAATCCTGAAGCAGGGTAGTGATGTTGCTTTGCTTGCAGTTGGCTCAATGGTTGATTATTCCATGAAAGCTGCTGAGTTGCTTGCTAACACAGGTGTGCATGCAGAGGTGGTTAATATGCGATATATTAAGCCACTGGATGTTGAACTGCTTGATGATGTATTTGCGCGTTTCAGCAAAGTAATTACGCTGGAGGAAAATACTATTGTTGGTGGTTTCGGAAGCGGTGTGCTTGAATACGCTGCCACAAAACGCTATAAAGGTGACATCCACCTGATCGGTCTGCCTGATTCTTTCGTTGATCATGGTACGCAGGCGGAACTGCATCATCTTATTGGTATTGACCCGGAAGGTATTGCAGCCACCGTGAGAGATTTCTGCGGTAATGGCGTTACAAAAAGTGTATCATAAATAAAGATTTCATAATACTAATGGGGATGCATCTTACGGTGTATCCCCTTATTTTTATTTGCTGTGATCTTTTTTTTCAGTTGCCAGGTAATAACCAATGAATAAGCTGATTCTTTTAGCCGATGACGAGAAGGATATCGTTGAATTTTTGAAGTATAACCTTGAAGCAGAAGGTTTTGAGGTTCTCGCCGCTCATGATGGCGAAGAAGCACTCCAGATGATGAAGTACGAGCCTGATCTGGTGCTGCTGGATATAATGATGCCGAAAATGGACGGCATTGAAGTATGCAGGCGCATTCGTGCCGATAAGGAGACCGCAAGTCTGCCTGTGATTTTTCTTACTGCAAAATCCGCAGAGAAAGATGAAATCACCGGACTCGAAACTGGCGCAAATGATTATATTACCAAACCCATCAGCCCGAAGATTCTTATCGCACGGGTTAAGTCCCATTTGCGGATTGCTGATAACATGCCAAAGAAGGCTCTTGCAAAAAAAATCCAGGTCGGTCCTATTGTTGTTGACCGTAACAGATATATTGTTTTGGTTGATGGTGTAGAAACAGTTTTTCCCCGAAAAGAGTTTGAGCTGCTCTACTACCTCTCATCAAATCCCGGAATGGTTCTCTCCCGCGAAGCACTGTTGAAGGAGATATGGGGCACGGATGTATTCGTCGTTGACCGTACGGTTGATGTGCATATCCGGAAGGTGCGTGAAAAGCTTGGTGAGTATGCTGATATGATAGAAACGGTGAAAGGAGTCGGATACCGTTTTAAAGCATTGGAGTGATATTGCTGAATCGCTGAAATCTGCCCTCAGTTATCGTTGGCAGATTCTTCCGGTGTATGGTGCTGCATTGGTATTGATTTTTCTTTTAAACGATACCCCCGGTGCGGTTCTTATGGGGATACTAATGCTTATCCATTTTTTGGTGCTGACCTGGCAGTTGGGGAAAAAGCGTCGCTCCGAAATTGAGGATATCAGAAAAACAATCTTTGCTATCAGGAATAATCTGATTGCAACCTCTGACAAAATACAACTCCACCCCGGGCTCGAATCCCTCGAGGAAGAAATTAAGGAGATGTTTATCCGTGTTCAGGCCGATATCGGCGCCCTCGAAAAGCTTGAAAAGGTAAGGACCCAGTTTCTTGCCAATGTCTCTCACGAACTGAAAACCCCAATTTTTGCTATCACAGGTTTTTTAGAAACCCTCTTAAATGGTGCCTTGTATGATGAAAAAGTGA